>JALOAH010000056.1 GCA_023228865.1 Porticoccaceae bacterium
TGGGGCAATCCCGGATACACCAACCCGGCACTGCCGAGCGCCGTGACCCGCTGCACACCTCTTGCAGCAAGGGCATCGCGCAGTTCCTGACGGCGACTGTCGGGGAATATGCCTACAGTTTGCGTGGCAAAATTGGCTCTTGGAATGGCATCGTTGAGACTGTCCACTCTAACCACATTGACCACGCGGCCATCGGGATGGAAATCCACAGGTTCGTCGGAGCGGATAATCACACCACTGCCATCCAGCTTGCCAAACACTTTGAATTCCGGCTCCAGGTCACGCAGAACTTCAATTTCTTCGCGAATGCTTCCGCCGAGGGGACTGCCGCAAATGGAACTGAAAGGGCGTTCCACACTCAAGCGCGGCAGCATGGCCTCGCAAAAGGCGTCCACTTCTTCAATACTGCCTTCAACGAACTGGAACCTGCTGGACACACAGGCCTGCTGATCCATCACTGTAACATCCCGCGCCGCAGCGTCGGCAGCACGCTGGCGGGTTTCATGGTCGCGGTGAACCTCTCTGCCAATAAATGAAATTGACGTTTTCGGATCAAAGGACACGAGTTCAAGGCCGGGACCAATATAATTCTTTGCCGAGCGGATGGTGGTTTCGCCACCCCAGGCAACGATTTTGTCAAAAAACAAGGGCTGAAACAGCTTGGCTTCCACCGCTGCATCACCACCCCGCCAGTACGCCGCTGAAAAGGATTGGGTTACCGGGTGCCCGGGCGCCACTTTGGCCAATCCCCGCAACAATGCCGTAGCAGTGTAAAGATCATTGGAAGGCAATTTGATCAAGTTCAGACTTTTGGTGATGGCGCCGCGAACAACGGTCATGGCCGATACCCCTGGCGCATTACCGGCGATAACATGGAGCATTCGCGATGGAAAAGCGCGAATGCCCACTTTGCGGCCATCCGGTGTCACCACGTCGCGCCAGCCGTCGAGAACGTCCTTGCCCCCCAACTCCTGATTGATCTGAAACTCGATCCCCTGGCGATCGAAATAATCTCCCAGGGATTTAAAGCTGCGCTCAAGCACGCCTTTCTCTAAGGGGTTGGTGGCAAAACTGGTCTGCAGCGCCTGATCCACCGTACCCTCGGGATCCCGGCGCAGCCAGTCGCCCAATGTCACTAAAATATCAATGATTTCATCAACGGGAATATTGGCCGCTGGCGGCGCTGTATTGCGCAGCCAGCGCAGCTGATCCACTGCCAGAGGCGGCGTGGTGAAGCGGCCGTAATCCTGGCCACCACCTGTAATCAGATTGCCGCGAACAATATGGGGGACTTCTGTAGATAAGGTATCGGCAACATTGCTCATCCCATTGCACCTCTCACATAGCTGTCGATAGTGCCGGCACAGCCGATATGATCTTCTGCGCCAGATTGGCTGAAGCGTTCGATGGTATCGAGAATGGTCGGCCCCGGCCGTCCGCAGGCACAGGTTTCCGACCAGTCAATTTGCACCTTGTCGCCCGTTATCAGACCGCCCCAGCGCCCCGTCAGCAACAGATCCATAAAGGCAAAGCGACCCTCGACAATGCCTTCGTCGGCATTAATCAGTTTATCCGCTTGCTCGTTGAGCTGTAGCCATATCAAGCCCGGCGGCCGATGGTAACGCCCGGCTTCGCAACGGGGCATAAGCTGGGTGAGCTCCGTCATGCCGTAAACGCCCAGATGGTGGACATCGCCATAAAAGCGTTTGACCTGCTCCTTGTAGTCAAGGGGTAGACTGACATTCTTGACACCGCCGCCCACCAGAATACAGCTGTCGGGATGGAAGTCGCCGTCTGGAATCCCCAACTTCCTCGCCCGCTCGATAATCAGCATTTGCTGTGCCCAGAGGCCATTGACGAACACCGGCTCGTGACGGTGAGCGAGCAATTGATCGATGAATTCGTCCAGCTCCTTTGCCGCGCGCTTGGCGCTTTGCGCCGCAGCTTCATTGGCGGCATCCATTTCTTCCTGGCTGGCGCGCCCCTCAAGAATGGCTTGTTTAAGCTGTGCAGCCTTGCTGACTTCGGAAATGCGCAAGGGCACTTTGGTTAAATTGAAAAAAGCATCGGGCTTCGACCACAGATCCCTGGCAAACTGGCCAAATTCAATGGCGCTGTTTGGTCCCTCGATGGGTCCGCTAATAAAAACGGAGCGGTCATTGGTGGCCACTTTGTAAGGCCAGCCCATCACATGCTTAAAATGACGTTTCTTGAGTTTTACATCCTCGTCCGTTGCCGGCAGGAAAGAGCATTTTCCGGTGGTGCCGCTGGTGGCAAGAATGGGTACGCCCTGCTCGCCCAGGCGGCGAATCCATTCATCAACATCCTTGACACCGCTGACATCCTTGTCAGTGACATCTGAACCCGCAAGGGTATTCAGCCAGGCACAAAGACGCTCCCATTTTCCCGTTCTCAGCAGTACTTCGGGATAGGATTTATAGTTGGTGTGGGAAAAAAGCAGAGGCACCAGATCACTGAAATCCTTTATCTCGGTGATATTTTCCTCTTCAGCGCGCCTTTTCAGAATGGGTATGCGATCCTTCAATTTGGCAAAATGGGCATTGGCCGCCTTAAGCTGAAGGGGTTCAATTTCTGCTCGGGGATGATTGAAGGCATCCGGCTCGATAATCATATCGAGCAACGTCGTTCTCAGGTCTTTATCTTGCTGTTGATCGTTCATAAATCTACACCTCATACTGATTATTGGCGGTTTTTAATATCACCCCTGTTGGCAGGCCAACGGATTGCAAAAAATACCCTGATAAAAATATCCCCATGGACACATCAGGTTTTGACAGCATCAAGCAAGCTTTCAATGGGCGGCAATGACGAAAGCTCTGGATCAAGCCCCATGGGCGCGAGCCAGGATCTTTCCCGCAGCAATTGTTGTTTTGCCGATGAAAACAAATAGTGCTGCATTTTCACCTGTGCCTCATTAGAGCCATCGTCAAGAACCGCAGTGACAAGAGCGCTGATTGTTTCTCTCATCGCGAGAATGCCCTGGTGAAGCTCGGCAGGTTCCGCTCTCGCTCTCGCCAATGTATCCCGATGGTGCTGCAGCAACGGCTCGAGGGCAGCAACAGCCTGCCCCGTCAATTCACCCCCTTCAACAACGGCGATTAACTCCGAAGCCAGAGAAACCCAGGAATCCAGTTCATGGCGATCGTAGCCATATTGCCTGGGTAAATTTTCGACAACCATTTCAAGACTGTGCAGCACCAGATTTGCCTGTTCCACAGCGACCCCGTGGCGAGAATCCACTGCGGGAATAATAGTATCTTTGAGAGCCTTTATTGCGGCTTTTAGTTGCAGTTCGGGACGCAGTTCCATATCACACAATCGCCTCAAGGGTTTTTCTTAAATCGTCAAGAATGGGATAACAGACCGCTGTGGCGTGAGTGAGAGCAATATCCTGGTGGGTTTTTCCACCCGCAACTGCCCTGTATGCGGTCGCCAGGCCTATACAGCACATTTTGTAGCCATTAAAAATTCGGTAATAATCGAGCCGTTTTTTGTCCACAGAAAGGCCGGAGGCTTTTTCATAGCGCTCATAAAACTCGGCTTCCGGCATAAAGCCGCAAACCAGAAAAGATTTTCCATCTTCAGACCTGCACCCCCAGGATGAATAGGCGGCATAGGCGAGATCGTCGTGGCGGTCGCCGAGATGGCCGCCTTCCCAATCGAGCCAGGCGGTAATTTCAAGACTCTCTTCATCAAACAAAAAATTGCCACTGCGGTAATCGCCATGAAGAATGGAAACATGATCGATGGGGGGCATATTTTTCCGCAACCAGTGGGCGACAAAGGTGAGCAGGGGAATTTCTTCCCTGGCATCCTCTTCCCATACCCGTTGCCACAGGTTAATTTTCCACTCAACACCCTGGTTTGAATTTATCCTGGGAATATCAAAAGCGCCGAGATTTTCACCGCGCCAGTCATAGGTATGTATTTTTGCCAGGTGCTCAACAAACTGACGACCCAGCGCGTCACGGAATTGATTGCCAAAGGTGACGCCAATACCTGAAACACGGCTTTCCGCATCAGAGGGTTTGGTGACGCCTTTTGCAAAGCCACAAATCAACGCGGGATAGGGGAAAAAATCCCCGTCAGGATCGACGGCAAAAACCTCGGGCACGGGAACGACACCCTTCATCTCCGCCAGCAGCTGGAATTCGCGCAGGCGACTGGTTTCAACAATCGAGGCTGCAGGCTCCATTCTCAGCACCAGTGGCACAAGGGTGGCACCCCCTTGCGGCGATCGTCTTTCGAGGTCAAAAGCCATCTGCATTTTCGATGCGCCCCCCGACAACCAGCGGGGATTTTTAATTTCAAACGGCTCGTTCAGTTGCACAGCCAACAACTTGCCAACACCATCGCAGAGGGTTTCCAGACTCACTGGCGAAAAATTGACACTGACTCTGCGCCTTAACTTGCGATTGAGAATTTTCTCAAGCTCTTTTTCACAAGGATATTTTTCACAGAGAGACTCTATCCAGGCTTGTGAAGGAAAATCCTTATTGGCCGCTTCTCCGCCAATGCCCTGAAAGTTGTTTTTGTTGACGCTCAACATACGCTTAATCCTGACCCTTTCTCTTGCAGGAACGAGCCTGGCCCACAATTGCAGCCTAACCGCAACATCGCCAGCCCGCCTCGTTCCCACAAATTATTGTCACCGCTTGCCTATAAAGTTTTGCCACTATTTTCTGAAATACGCGTACTCTCTAGCGTAGAGAAAATAATTCCGGTTCCAGGAAAATTCTGCCCAACCCACACCTTCCTTGCCTTCAATGGTGACCTTCATCGCCGCTTCATTCAGTTCAATCAACTGATCCTTATCAAAGCTATAATTACCATCCGCTTCATCATTAGCGGTTTTTGCGTGGTTTTCCAGATCTGTGGCTGTGACATGGGCATAAACCGTACACTTGGCCGTTGCCGTGCGGTTTTCCATATCCGTCACCGTTATATCCATTGATTTCAGCGTCAAATTATCATCAAGGGCAAAATCATAATCGACGTCTTTGATCTGGCTCATCAAGCCATCTTTATTCAAAAAGCCCTGAAGATGGGTTTTGCCAAAGGATTGCATTTCAAAAAAATGCAAGGACGTCTCTTTGGTGGCGGCATGAATCCATTTATGGTGCTGATT
Source organism: Porticoccaceae bacterium (assembly GCA_023228865.1). Next base: position 5,150 of record JALOAH010000056.1, read on the forward strand.
CAAACCCCAGACCCGCGGCCCCCAGGAATGGTCGCGCACCATAATGGTCTCGAAGTCAAAGCTCTTTCCGGCAGCTTCAATCCTGCCCGTAATAACACCGTGTTGCTCGGTTCGGTCATCGCCATAATAGGGAGGCGATCCCTCCGGCCCCATGCTGAATGCATACGACGGATGCAGCGCTTCAAATTCAAAATCCAAATTAATTTTGTCACCACGCCAGGAAATGCTCAGGGTGCGATGGGGTTCACCAATTTTCATGGTCAGCCCCCCTGTTTTCCAATCATAAAAATCCATCTCAGCAGGGACAGCTTCTGAAAACTGCTCAAATATGGGACTTTCAAAGGCATCGCCAAAAAGACAAACTGCGGTAACGGCAACGCCTTCACCATTCACCGTGGGATAAACCCAGCCAGCCACGTTTTGCTCGGGGATCAACAGCATCAGAGCGATCGAGTCCCTCGATGCCGCATCTTTTTTCAGTTTGTGGCGATTGTCATGCTCGTCGGCAACATCGCCAAAATTAATAATGGACTTCACCATTTTTTAAACTCCTTAACTAAAAATTCTAAGGATACTCTGATTAATTCCACTTTCGTCATTACCGCCTGTGCGGGAATGACATTAATCGGAATTTCCCTAATCGTTCAGACACCTGTTTCAAAAAAATACTGGAAAATGCCGTTTAAAAAAATTCTGCAATATATAAACTGAATCTAACAGTCTAGTTGTCAAAAAGCTGTCACTTGCGTGACAAAACCGCTTCCAATTTGCAATCTCCTACAGCCTTTTCAATAGAGTTTTTTAGATGACGCAAACATCAAATAAAACACAAGACCAAACAATGTCACTCCGGCAGCAACCTGAAACACCAGAATCCATGAATTTGTTACTTCAAGAATGACGCCACTGATATAAACACCGATAACACCTGGTATTGTTCCGGCGGTATTGGTGATACCCATGAGCTTTCCCGCATGGCGCGGCGCAATATCCATATGGTTGACGAGAAAGCCTCCTGTGACGAAAGCACCAACAGTCATGCCAAGGCACATGATAGTAATGGCCGCTGCAACACTCTCAACTTCACCCACCAACATAAAGGCAATAAAAAGCCCGCCGAAGCCAATGGTTTGCATGGTTTTTCTGACACGGGTAACATCTGCGCCACGACTTATCATTTTGTCGGCGACACGGCCAGCGTAATTCATCGCAAAAAATGAGCAAATATGGGGCAGCATTGTCAACACGCCCACAGAGGCAAAGTCGACGCCAAGGCCTTTATTGACAAAAGTCGGCAGCCAGGAAAGCAAAACGTAAAGCGACCAGTTATTGCAAAAATGGGCAACAATAATCGCCCATACCGCCCGCTGCTTGAGCAAAGCCATCAGCGTTGGCGCAGAACCCGGCGACTCTGGCGGAATTCCAGCTTCAATTTCGCGGCGCTCTAAATCAGACAGCCCCTGGTGCTTTTCCGGACTTGCCGCCACCAAAGGCTGCCACAACAGAAACCACAAAAATCCCACAGCGCCGAAACTATAAAATGCCCACTCCCAGCCCCAGGCGCCCACAATGATGGGCGTAATCAGTAGCGCAAATACCGTCCCCAAAGGGACACAGCTATTATTCAAGCCTATGGCTCGCGAGCGTTCGGCAACGGGCATCCAGCGCCCCACCAGACTGTAGACAGCCGGAAACGACACCGCCTCCCCCATACCCATGGCAATACGGGAAATCAGAAGAACTGTGAGTCCGAGTGCTGCAGCCGGTGGCGTCACCAGTGTGAACAGGGACCACCACAAAACGCCGATGCCTAAAATAACTTTGCCGCCAAAGCGGTCGGCCAGCCAGCCGCCAACAATTTGGGTGAGAAAATAACCGACAAAAAATGCTGATAAAATTCGCCCCTGGGTTTCTGCTCCCCAGGAAAGATCCGCCGCCATGGGGATAATGGCTACGGATATGTTTACTCTGTCTGCATAACAAATAAAGATAGCAAAGGCGCACAGAACAACCATAGTGTAGCGTTTGCGCCAAAAGCCAGCCTCGAAATCTGTGGTGTGGATTTTCTGATCCATCACTGCCCCTGTTCAGAATTTTTATAATGTGCGCTATGACGCCGAGGAAATTGTGGTCATCAACCGCTAACCATGACCACAACGATTACTTTGAATAGTGAAATTTTGATAGCGAGCTGCACGACACAGGTGCCGTGCAGCTGCCAAGTGCTTCAATTAATAGGTGTAGCCCAGGGTAATACCGTAGGTGCGTGGCCGCGCCGCAATCCTGGCAATGGACTCTGCCGCAGGCGCCACGTTGTTCCAGTAGTACTCATCGGTCAGGTTCTTGCCCCACAGCATGTACCGCCAGCGGGTATCTTCAGACTCATAGCCCAGACGCGCCCCCAGGGTGGCGTAGCTGTCCACCATCATGAAGTCATCGGTCACCGCCTTGTGGGCGTTCGCCGCCACCGCCACCGGGTTCAAGCGCAGATCATCGCCATTGAATACCGCTTCAGAGTTGGACTGACCGATGACGTTCATGCCCATAAACACGACACCGCCCTGGCTCAAGGGCATGCGGTAATCCACATCCAGGCTGTAGGTAAACTCCGGCGTGTAGGGCAGATCCTCACCAGCAAAATTGACGATCTGGCCAAATACGTCATAGCCGGTGTATTCGTCAATTTCGGAATCCAGGTAGGTCACCGCAGCGGTCAGGGTCAGATTGTCCGTCAGCCGGGCAGTGACATCGGTCTCTATCCCAGAAATACTGGCTTCAGGCACGTTCACCAGGCGGCTCAAGGGACCAAAAATGGCGTTGGCAATCTTGCCCTTTTCCTGCTTGTTGTCGTATTCGTAGTAGAACAGGGCACCATTCCACTGCACGGAATTTTCCAGCGCGGTGACTTTGAAGCCCGCTTCATAGGCAAGCACAGATTCCTGGCGCACCGGAATCAGCTGGATGGCATCACTGGCGGACAATGTGGGATAACTGCCCGCTTTGTAGCCTTTGGAAATATTGGCATAGAGCAAAACGTCGTCGTTGAGGCGGTAGTCAGCGCCTGCGCGCCAGGAGACGTTGTCTTCCGACAGGGTGTTGATGAAGGGAAAGCCGGGCACGCCGACGTCGTTCAGGGAGATACAGCCGCCAATGCCAATGGGGTCAAAGGGCACACCGGATGCCGCACCGAGAATATTGAACAGTGCCGCCAGGTTGCTGCCTGCATCCACCTCCGTCGGCGTCGCCCCGGAGGTGTCGGGCACCAGGCCGGGAATGTTGGCGGAGGCGCCGTTACAGCTGTAGGCATCGATTTCATAATCGGTGTAGCGGGTACCCAGTTTCAGGGTCAGGCTGTCGGTGACGTCGAAATCCACATTGGCGAAGGCCGCATAGGATTTGATTTCTTGCTCCAGGTTGGAGTCCAGGCGGTGAATAAACAGGGTACCAGCACGGCTGCTGGTGTTGCCTTCAAACTTCTGGTACTGGGATTCGTAGGTGCTGCTGTCTTCGTAGTTGACGCCCACCACCCAGCGGTAGGAATCATAGTCTCCCGCCAGGCGCAGTTCGGCAAAGGTGGAGTCGATATCGCCGATGGTGCGCCAGTCAGACAGCACCAGGTACATGCCGTCGCCGTCCTGAACCTGATCCTGCTCGTATTCACTGTGGGCAACCAGACCGGTCAATGTCATGCTGTCATTGAGGTCGACATCGCCGCGCAATGAGTACTGAATAAACTCCTTGTCGCCGGACAGGTCACCTGTCCACTCCGCCGAACGGTTGTCGTTGTCGGTCAACGGATGGGCAAACTGGGCTGCGGCATTTTCTGGCGCCTCGCCATAAGCTCTGGGAGTTACAGCGGCCAACTGAAACGCCTGGGGATCGGACTTGTCCCGCCAGCCGTTAATGTTGAGATTGATTTCGGCGTTGTCGCTGGGCTCAAAGCGCAGCGACAGTCGCGCCGCGGTGTAATCCTCTTCGCCGTTTTCGCGGTCGCTGGTCATGCTGCGCTGCCACTCATCGGCTTTGGTGCTCTGCACTGCGAGGCGGCCAGCGATCCTGTCTGTCAAACCACCGCTGACAAAGCCATTGGCTTCCACCTTGTTAAAACGGCCATAGCTGAGATCGCCGCCATAACTCAGCTCCTGTGTCGGTTTCGCGGCAATAAAGTTGACGGCACCACCGGTGGAGTTCTGACCAAAGAGTACGCCCTGAGGGCCTTTGAGCACTTCGACGCGCTCCAGGTCATAGGCGCTGTGAGCGGCCATTACCGGAAACGGCAGGGGAATCTCGTCCACATACAAACTGGTGGCCGGATAAACCCCGATGGAGCTCTCGTTAAAGCCCACGCCGCGCAGGGTGAGAATCGGCGTATTCTGGTCGCTGGTGGCAAACACCAGGCCGGGCACCGAGGATGTAATTTCTTCCAGGGTCGTCAATTTTTGCTCCGCCAGCTTGTCGCCAGAAATAGCGCTGATGGACAGACCAATATCGTTGGCGCTTTCCGCCCGCTTGTTCGCGGTGACAACAATTTCCTGCAACTGAGCCTGCGCAGCTGTAGTGCCCAACAGCAAGCCAGGCATAAGCAATGAGGCAACGACTAAAGGTTTTTTCTTCATAAAATTTCCCCTCGACTTGAATAGCAATTCCTACCGGTAGGGTTCTACCAATATCAACTTTATTAATAGCCGCGCGCCAACCAAAAGAGCCGAATTTTTATAAAATTTCAGGCGCCGGCAAAACAGCGAGCGGACTATCAACGGGTATAGGTTAATATTAAAAATAACTAGCAGGCTGTCACCTGGGTGACAAAGGATTATTTTTTAATGATTTATTTTTATTAGAGAAAAAAAGAAGAATGCCAAAAAACAGCAACACAGATTGACAAAAATTGCGTCTAAAAAATCAAGCCAATGGGTGTCATTTGCAAAGAAACTCTTTGCGTTCTATCGCAAACAAGAGGGCAAGAGAGGCCATTTTTATTTTTGAAAAGCTGCGATTTTTCTCCCTAGGGAAAACGAAAATCGTAGCCATCGGCCATGGAAAAACCCTGTGGACTTATTGTTTATTGCCTGGTTTTGAAAAGCCAGCTTAACCAGATAATTGCCAGCACTATGTCTACCACAGCAAAAAGCACAAACCTGCCAGTGACCGCATCAAAAAGCCATTGAACGAAAAACAGGGCAAACGCAGAACCTTTCACCAAGCCACCAAAGGCCAGCATTGGGCGATTAATCACTGGCTGTTGCGCCATCCAGCCATAGGCCAGACCAAGAGCCGCCACCATCAATGCCGCGAGCCCTGTGTGCAGCGCCGAACTGGAGAGCGTAAAACCGGCAAATTGCGCCAGCATGCTGCCGGGAACAGCCACCAGATACGCGGCGATCAGGTTAAAAACGAAGCTTAAACGCAGGGTAATTCTTATGACGCTTTCGGAAATAATCACAGCACGCTCTTTATCATTTGATGGAAATTGATTGTGGTAACGAATCGGACTCTGGCGCAGACATTAAAAACATTATTGCATCCCATTGATGCGCTTTGGGAACTTCTCATTAATGGTATTCCCGCGCGAAAGTGATGAACACTCCATTAGCAGCCAATGTTTGAACTTCAGACAAAGAAAACCAATGGTCTTGCCACAAGCTACACCATTGTGGATTACTATAGCCGCTATCCAGACAGGTAGTCTGTCACCCCGGTGACACTTTCGACTCAACAAATGACGGAATCAAGCGTAGGATATAGTCCGCACACTCAGCCAAGAGGCAAGCAATGACCGCATTTCGCTACATCAATAATTTTTATGATGCTCTGCCCAATGATATAAAAGATGCAATTGACGCCGTCAGCACCTTCAGGGATATAGACAAAGGGTCACGCATACTGACAGCAGGAGAAAAACCAACAGCCCTTCATCAGCTCCAAAATGGTCAAGCCAAATATTGCTCCCATGACTACCAGGGGCGTGGAAAAGTGCTTATTTTTGTCAGTGATGGCGACTGGGTAGGACTCTCAGAATTATTCAGCAACCTTCCTGCGCAATGGGATGTCACTGCGGTAACAGCGATGCAGCTTCGCACGGTTAAATATAGCGACTTTGATGTCTTATTGGATCGCTACCCGATCATAGCCAGGGAGCTGTTAAAAACCTTCAGCCTGAGGTTTAGCCTGTATAGGCTTTTTGATTTCGACCACAGCGCCCTATCGTTAAAAGAGCGCGTCCTAAAAATGATTTATATGATGTCGTTTAGTTTCGATCACCGCGCCGCCAATGCCAAAACAATCACCATACCCATATCCCAGGAAGAGTTGAGCATGGTCGTCGGCGCATCCCGCCAGAAACTCAACACCGCATTAAAGGAGCTGGACGCCGAGGGAATAGTCGAGGTTCGTTACGGCGCCATCATTCTCTGTGACCGCATTGCACTGCGAAAAGACTGGAGTTATCTTTTCGATGACGGCTCACTGTTCTGAGAATCTGTTTATGATCTGCCGGTTTAACCAGAATTTTTCTGGCTGGCCGCAACCCTTTTCCCTGAATCAGCGAATCTTTGCCAACCGATAGTTGCCCGCCAGATTGCCCTCAATGCGCTCCCCCTGTTGATCCAGCAAAAAAAGCTGGTTTTCTCCCACCAAATAGCGGCTACCATCTTGGAGTATTATTTCGCCGCCGCTGCTGTCCCAGGCAAAGCTGCCGGTTTCTTGAAATGGTGAGTCCTTTTCGTCGCGGTAATAACGGGTCAATTGGTAGCGCTGATCACTGTTAAGCACCAGGGTTGTTTCTATGCCAGGGCAGCTTGCGCAGGGCAGCACACCCTGATAGGTGCCAGCCCAATCGAGGGCGTTGCGGCTGTTGTCCCCTGTGGCTATGGCACTTTTTCCGGTGATGGTTTCGCCGCTGACTGGCTGCTGCCTGGAACAGGCGGCAAGGGCGAGCACCATCACGGATAAAATCAGAATGATTTTTGCCATCTCTGTCTACCCTATCACCAACAAGCCATCAACCTGTTCGAATTATTCGACCACCGCAATTTTCTGCCCGTCAAATTCGACAACCTGCCCCGCAGTAATTTTGCAGCGCTTACGCAATTCCACTGCGCCATTGACCAGCACCTGGCCATCGGCCACCGCCTGTTTGGCGCTGGCGCCGCTCTCTGCCATGCCCTCAATTTTGAGGAGGTTATTCAGGGCGATAAAGGGACGGCCTTCCAGGGAAAATGTTTTCATGTGCGAAGCTCAACGATAGGGATAATTGTTCAGGTGCCGCAAAAGGTTTGCAGCACCATCTCCTCAGGCCGGGGCGGCAGGGCGTAACGGGATTGACTCCCCTTGTAATCAAAGGGGGCGGCCAGCAGCTCAACCAGTTGGTGAAAGGGTTGAAAATCGCCATTATTGGCGGCAGCAATGGCCTCTTCCACCAGATGGTTGCGGGGAATAAACACCGGGTTGACGGCGTACATGCGCCCTCGGCACTGTTCTTCATAATCCACGTTGTTTGCACCGCCCTGGTTGCCCAGCGCTGCGCGCCAGCGCTCGATCCAGTGATCAAGACTTTTCGGCAGGCTGTAGAGTTCCGCCACAGATTGGGGATTGCCGCCTGTCGCTGCACCAAGCCGGTCGCCGAGGGCGCGAAAGCAGAGGGTAAAGTCGAGCTTTTCCTCCGCCATCAATGTCAGCAACTCCTCGATGAGTGCGGTGGCTTGCGCGGAGATGTCGACAAATCCCAGCTTGGCGTGAAAACGTCGCTGCCAGGCTCCCTGAAAATGAGGGGTGAAAGCCTCCACGGCGGCGCTTGCCAGTTCAACGGCTTTTTGCGAGCCCTCGTCCTCAATCAGCGGCAGCAACGCCTGAGCGAGCCAGATCAGGTTCCATTTGGCGATGGCGGGTTGATTCTGGTAGGCGTAACGACCGCCGGTATCGATGGAACTGAATACGGTTTTGGGGTGAAAGCTATCCATAAAGGCGCAGGGGCCGTAGTCGATGGTTTCACCGCTGATGAGCATATTGTCGGTATTCATGACGCCGTGAATAAAACCAATGGCCTGCCAGTGGGCGATCAGTTCCGCCTGGCGGGCAACCACCGCTTTGACAAGTTCCAAATAGGGGTTCTCTGTGCCCTTGACCTGGGGATAGTGGCGGGCAATGACGTGATCAGCAAGCTTTTTGACGGTGTCCTGGTCTTCGCGGGCATCGAAATACTGAAAGGTGCCAATGCGAATATGGCTTTGGGCGACCCGGGTGAGAATGGCACCGGGCAAAACCCGATCGCGGAACACGTGCTCTCCGCTGGTCACTGCGGCAAGACTGCGGCTGGTGGGCACCCCCAGGGCGGCCATGGCTTCGCTGACAATGTATTCCCGCAGCACCGGGCCCAGTGGCGAGCGGCCATCCCCCATGCGCGAAAAGGGAGTTTGCCCCGCCCCCTTGAGCTGGATGTCATAACGGCAGCCATCTTTGCCCACCACTTCGCCGAGGAGGATGGCGCGACCGTCCCCGAGTTGCGGATTCCAGCCGCCAAACTGGTGGCCGGCATAGGCGCTGGCGATGGGATCTGCACCCACTGGAATTTGATTGCCGGCGAGTATTTCAATACCTGCAGGGGAGGACAGTTCGTCAACATCAATGCCCAACAGCTCGGCAAGCTGGCGATTGATGCGAATCAGCCCCGGCGCTTTAACCGGGGTTGGCAATTGGCGGGCGTAGAGTTTGTCGGCAACGTTGAGGTAGCTGTTGTCGAAAGGAATATGGACTGCTGAATTCATCGCGCTTTCTCTGCCTATCTGCTTTCTCTGGTCAAGTGATGCTGGGTTTCGCCTGTTGCCTAAGGAGACCCTGATTAGTGTCATTGCCGCGCAGGCGGGAGTGACGAAAACAGAATTAACCAGCTTCCTAAGTGTAGACCGCACCAGGGGGTTTGCGCCTATTCCATGGCCGCCAGGGCATCCGCCACTTTTTTAACGGCGATTACTTCCATACCCTTGATGGCCTGTTTGGGGGCGTTGGCGGCGGGCACTATGGCGCGCTTGAAGCCGTGCTTGGCGGCTTCCCGCAGGCGCTCCTGACCATTGGGTACTGGGCGAATCTCCCCGGCGAGACCCACTTCGCCAAAAATCACCCAATCCCTGGGAATGGGGCGATTGCGAAAACTGGAGATCACCGCCAGCAACAGCGCCAAATCGGCGCTGGTTTCCACCACTTTAACACCGCCGACGACGTTCACGAACACATCCTGGTCGCCCACCATAATGCCGCCGTGGCGATGGAGCACCGCCAGCAGCATGGCGAGACGATTGTGATCCAGGCCAACCGTAACCCGGCGGGGGTTGCCCAAATGGCTGTCGTCCACCAGTGCCTGCAGTTCCACCAGCAGGGGTCTGGTGCCCTCCCAGATCACCATCACCGTGCTGCCGGAGGAGATGTCGTCGCCGCGCTGGAGAAAAATTGCCGACGGATTGGCCACTTCCCGCAGGCCTTTTTCGGTCATGGCAAAGACACCGAGTTCGTTGACGGCGCCAAAACGGTTTTTGTGGCTGCGCAGGGTTCTGAAGTGGCTGTCCTGGGAGCCTTCGAGCATCAGCGAGCAGTCGATCATATGCTCCAGCACCTTGGGACCCGCAAGGCTGCCGTCCTTGGTGACATGGCCAACCAGCAGTAACACGGTGCTGGTCTGTTTGGCGTAGCGCACCAGCATGGCGGCGCTTTCCCGCACCTGGGAAACGCTGCCGGGGGCGGAGGCGATATCCTCCAGATTCATCACCTGAATGGAATCCACCACCAGAATATCCGGCCTCAGCCTCTCCGCCATGGCGCACACCGCTTCCACGGCTGTTTCCGCCATCACCTGCACCTGATCCGTGGGCAGCCCCAAACGCTGGGCGCGCATGGCGATTTGCTGGGGCGATTCCTCGCCGGTGACATAGAGGGTTTTATGGCGCTGCGCCAGAGCGCACAGGGTTTGCAGCAGCAGCGTGCTTTTGCCTGCGCCGGGCTCGCCGCCGATAAGAATGCAGGAACCGGGCACCAGGCCACCGCCGAGCACCAGGTCGAGCTCGTGGGTGCCGGTGGACAGGCGCGGAATTTCATCGACACTGATGTCTTCCAGGGTTTTGACAGCGCCGTCGGCAGCGCCGGCAAAACCGCTGCTGCGGCGACTGGCGCTCGCCGCTTTGGCGCTGCCGAGGCGAATCTCCACCAAGGTATTCCAGGCGCCGCACTCGCTGCACTGACCCTGCCATTTGTTGTAATCGGCGCCGCAGTCATTGCAGACAAAGGCATTGGCTTTTTTCTTGCTCACGTTGTTTCCCTGCACGTTTAATCCAGCGACAGTGTATAACGCCCTGGGGGCTGTTGCAGTATTCGCGAAGCCACAACAGCAATGATCGCGACGACAGCTCGGCAGATACGGGCACAGCGCACTACGAACACCCGCCGCTTTCTGCTACATTAGCCGCCATGTCTTTGATACCCGAAAAATCCCTCAGCCTCTCCCCCCAGCTTGCCGCCACCCTTGGGCTGGAGGAAGCGTTGCTATATCAATTACTTGGCGAAATACAGCTATTTACTCACGGCGGCGATCAACATCAGTGGCTGGAGCTGGACTGCAAGCAACTGCTGTTGCTGTTGCCCTTCTGGCAGGCCAGTGATATTCGCCGCATCAGCGCCAGCCTGCAGGATAAGGGGGTTCTCGCCATCGGCTCCTCAGCCTTTGGCCTGGATGACAGATTTCGTTGCAGCCTCAACGGCGCAGCCCGCCCCGACAGCAAAACCCCTGCCACTTCCGGCGCAACGGCGAAAAAAATGACCCGTCAGATCAGCCACAACTGGGAGCCAGCCCCCGATGTGGTGGCGCAGCTCAATCAGTACGGCATTCCCAGGGACTTTATTTACCAGCAGGTCGCCGAGTTCGTCACCTACTGGGCGGAGCGGGGCGACCCCCAGCACAGCTGGAACGCCAAATTCCTCAAACACGCCCTGCGCCTGTGGCGGGAAGAGGAAACCCGCAGCGCCCGCCGCAGCCGGGAGAGCCGCATAAGCAGAGACTGGCAGCCCTCCCAGGATGCTGTCGAACTGCTCAACCGCCAGTCGGGCATCAATCTCAACTTTATCGAGGACGCCATTCCCGAGTTTGTGCTCTACTGGGGCGAGCGGGGGGATGTGCGCAGCACCTGGAATTCAGATTTTGTCCGCCACGTCAGAACCCAGTGGGCGCGTTTTACCGCCACCCTTGAAAATGATGGCGAACCCCGCGCCATGAATAAAGACTGGCGCCCCAGCGAAGATCTTTTCGAAGTGTTGCAACTGGCCAATATTCCCCGGGATTTCGCCACCCGCCAAATTCCCGAATTTGTGCTGTTCTGGCGGGAGAACGGCCAGGCTCACAGCTCCTGGAACACCAAATTTCTCCAACATGTGAAACGCCAGTGGGCACGCCACGGCGCTGAAGGTGGAACCCATGAAAGACCTCAAAGAGTTGCTGAATCAGTCCGCACAAGAGATCGCAGCATCGTCGAAGACCTCACCGACCGCAGCTGGGCAAGTTAGGCCAGCGGATGCAAGCCGCGACGACGCCCTGATTGACGCCATCAATCAGGTCTTCAGCCTGTTCAGAATCAACTACCACAATCAGTTTCACGCTGCTTTTGGCGACACCCAGGTGCTCAACCAGGCCAAGCGCCTGTGGAAGGAATCCCTGCAACCCTACAGCAGCCAGCATATTCTCAACGCTGCCCGCAAGGTCATCGAGGAATCCGAGTACCTGCCCACTGTCCACAAAATGCTCACCACCTGCGAAGCCGGTTTGAGCGAATACGGCATTCCCGACGTGCGCAGCGCCTATCTGGAAGCCGCCAACGCCCCAAGCCCGAAAAACGCCCAGGAGTGGTCGCACCCCATTGTCTATGTGGCGGGTAAAACCGTGGGTTGGTACGCCATGTCCCATGTGGCGGAAAACCTGACCTTTCCGGCCTACGCCCAGGCCTACCGGGAATTACTGAAAAAAGTACTCAACGGCGAGGAGTTTACGGTGGACGCCCCGCCACAACTGGAACACCGCAATGATCGCAAGGCGGACGCGGAAACCATTCGCCGGGAACTGCAAGAGCTTCGGGATTTACTCGCCGACTGAACCTCTCACCTCTGGCGCTGAAATTCTGTGGTTGCGGCGGCCAAGAGTGGTTAGAATTGCGCGCCGCGCCCTGCTCCCGCGGCCACTGTTGTAGCCATCGGAGCCTTTCTTGTTCTGCTGGTATTTCCTATGCCGCGTCCTTTTCTCAAAAACACCACCAGCGCTATTTGCCTTGCCGTCGTCAGCCTTACCGCTGGTTTTGTACTCAGCGCCTGTACACCAACGGATTACAACACCATGGCCAGCGCCGCCGAAACCAGGCTGCGCCAGCGCATGGCGGAATATTTCCTGCGCCAGTTTGGCAACGGTATCGACTCCATACTCAGCGGCCTGGCGGCGGCAGGGGGCTTTATGGACAACCCCCTGGTGAAAATTCTGTTGCCGCCCCCTTTGGGATTGGCGATGGCTGTGGGACAGGCTCTTCACCAGGATCCCCAGGCCGCGCTGCTCGACACCCTCATCAACCAGGCCGCTGCCACTGTGGTACCCGGCGCAGCCCCGATTCTCAAGGCCGCCCTCAACGACGCCATTGCCAGCGGCAACGCTGAAAAACTGTTTTCCGGGGATAAAACCGCAGTGACCGACTACCTTCGCGAGCAGACCAGCGCCAGCCTCAACCAGGCACTGCGGCCTGCCATTGCCGATGCCCTTGATAAAAGTGGCGCCACGACAATCTACAACCAGGCTGTCAATATCCACCACATGATCAAGGGCATGGAGGAGGATCTCGGCGATATTAGTGCCATTGCCAAAGGCGAGGTGCCTGTTGACGCTGTAGAAACGCCAAGGGGAGAGAGTCCTGCCAGTACTGCGGATTCGGTGACCCTGGAGGACTATGTTACCGAACGCGCCATCGAAGGCATTTTCAAAACCCTCGAACAGAGAGAGGGCAGCCTGCGCCAGCGCCTGCAAAGACAACCGGGATTGCAATAAAGCGCTGACAGCTCTCAAGTGCCAGCGGCCTGGTGGGTTATTTTTTCACAACTCGGTAGAGATAAAGCAGGACAATGGCGCCCACCATGGCGGTGATAATGCTGCCGATACTGAAATCGTTAACACCACCTTTGCCAATAAAAGAGCCGAGAAAGCCTCCGACAAACGCACCGCCGATACCGATCAGGGTGGTCACCACAAAGCCTCCGGGGTCTTTCCCCGGCAAAACCCATTTGGCCAGGGCGCCGGCAATCAAACCGAGAATGATCCACGAAAAAATACCCATTGCTATTCTCCTCAGAGTAAAGCCCGGCTCGCCCGGGGTGGCGCAGCCGGACAAAGACGATCAGCTTGCCTGGTGAATGTGGACATCCCGCTGGGGAAACGGAATTGAGATGCCTTCCTGGTCAAAGCGTTTTTTCACTGTTTCCATCAGGTCAAAGTACACATCCCAATAATCCCCGGACTTCACCCAGGGGCGCACCGCAAAATTGACGCTGTTGTCCGCCAGTTGCAAAACCGCGATGTTGGCGGCCGGCTCCTTGAGAATACGCGCATCGGCATCAATAACCGCCCGCAGTACTGCCTTTGCCTTGTCGATATCATTGCCATAGCCAACACCAAACACCAGATCGACACGGCGAGTATCATTGGCGGAATAATTGGTAATGGTGGCCGCGGTGATGGCGCCATTGGGAATAATGACTTTTTTATTGTCCGGGGTTTGCAGTTCGGTGGTAAAGATCTGAATTTTCTCCACGCTGCCCGAGGTTCCCGCGACCTCCACATAGTCGCCAATTTTAAAGGGGCGAAACATCAGAATCAGAAACCCGGCGGCAAAATTGGCCAACGACCCCTGCAGTGCCAAACCGATGGCCAAACCCGCAGCACCGACAATGGCGACAAAGGAGGCGGTTTGAATACCCACCTGGCTGAGGGCGGCAATAATGACAAAAACCAGCAGACCGTAGTAAACCAGGCTGGACACAAAGTGCTGCAGAGCCGGGTCGAGCTGCTTTTTGATCATCGCCGTTTGCGCCACTTCGCTCACCCATTTGGCGACTTTTTTACCGACAAAAAAGATGACGACGGCAATAACAATTTTGACGCCATAAAAGGTGATGTAATGTCCGATGGTGCCGAGAGTGTCTTCCATTTGAGCTCCTTAGATAGTTAGACAACTAAACCATCATAGACAACACAAATGAAAAAACAACCGCAGAAAAAATCGTGATCAGCAAAAAAACAGGCAAAGCGTCGGTCTGTGCAGGCCAACCCCTTATGCCTGGGGCTCTGGCCATCGGATAGTTTTTAGTTATAGGTCTGCTGTAATTTATCAATAAATTCAGCCAGCATCTCCACGGGAAGATCATTGATACCCGCCGCCGCCTCCCGTCCGCCACCGGTGGGGAACTGCTTGCACAGCCGCGCCGCGCCCTGCTTGTTGGTCAAGGGCGCACGCACGCTGACAAGAAAATTGCCGCTGGCTTTTTCGGTGAGCACCGCGTGGGCACGCTCGGGAAACTGGTTGGTGAGATCATTGCTGTAAACGCCACTGACCCGCCGCGCCCAGGGTTCGTCAGGGAGAATAAACACCGCACTCTGGGGGGTGACGCGATGGGCTTGCAAGCGCTGCGCCGCCGCCATATCGTCGTGATAACCCTGCTCCAGTTTTTGAAAATGTTCGCGGCTATCGCCAATAAAGTCGAGGGGATTGGCATAAGCACTCACCAACCGGTAGAGCACATCGGGCTTGAAATGGAGATCATCAAGATCCGAGCCGTAGCCATTGTAGTTGATATAGATGCCGAGATTTTCCAGTTGCTCAATCTGGGTGTCTTTTAACGCCAGCTTGCGGGCGATAACCTCGGCAGACTTGCGCAGATTGTCGCCAAAAGCGCCAACCACCGCCCAGGCGGCAAAGGCGCCGTTGAGATGGCCATTGATCAGAATGCTAGTGCAGACATCGGCGGCTTCATTGATCAGGGTCGCGAGTTGCGGCGACTGGGGAATATCACCGGGAAAGTGGTGATCCACATAAAACACCTCTGCCCCCGCCGCCAGGACGGCATTGAGGGCATCAATGTTTTTTTCCAGGGCGATGTCCAGAACCGTGATGCGGTCACCGCGCTGGGCAGAAACCTGCTTTAACAAGCTGATGTCCCGCTTAACTCCGGTGATCAAGGTGGCGTCACGGGGCTGCGCCTGGCGCAGTTGCACCAGGGCACAGATACCATCGGCATCGCCATTAAACACATCGTAATCGGCCACTGTTTTCCTCCTGCCTCTTTAACGGGTCGCCACAAAAATCCGGCGGCTACTCTTTACCCTCAGGCGTCAGCATCTTCCGACTGATAATAATCCATCAGAATCTGCGCCACTTCCGGCCGTGAGAATTCCGGCGGCGGCGCAATGCCATTACCGAGCATCTGGCGAACCTTGGTGCCGGAAAGGATAATGAAATCTTCCGGGCTGTGGTCGTCCACTTCGTTCATCATCACCACCCGCCCCAGTTTTTTCGAGAAGGCGGTGTGGTCGGCGCGAAAAATTTCGATATCCAGGGCACCCGCAGGGACTTTGTCGTCAAAGATGGTCTGGGCGTCAAAAGCGCCGTAGTAGTCGCCGACGCCGGCGTGGTCGCGGCCAACAATCAGGTGGGTGGCGCCCATATTTTGGCGGAATACGGCGTGCAATACGGCCTCACGGGGACCCGCGTAAAGCATGTCAAAACCGTAACCCGTCACCATAACGGTGTTTTTGGGGAAATAGACTTCCACCATTTTGCGAATGCAGGCATCGCGCACCGGCGCCGGAATATCGCCTTTTTTTAGCTGTCCCAGAAGCATATGAACCACAACACCATCGGCGTTGAGGCGCTCCATGGCCATGCGGCACAGCTCTTCGTGGGCGCGGTGCATGGGGTTGCGGGTTTGGAAAGCGACAACCTTGTCCCAGCCGCGCTCGCTGATTTCGTTGCGAATTTCCACCGCCGTGCGGAAGGTGTCGGGGAAATCCGCCTGAAAATAACTAAAGCTCAGCACTTTGATTTTGCCGGAGATCAGGTTGCGCCCCAACTTGGTGAAGGTGGCCACCCCAGGGTGTTGAGGATCCATGTTGCCAAAAATTTCCCTGGCCATCAGTTCGATCTGAGCATCGGAGACGGTTTCCACTTTATCGACATCCATCACCGCCATTACCGGATTGCCTTCCGTATTGGGGTCGCGCAGGGCAATGCGACTGCCAGCTGCAATACCACTGGCGTCTTCCACCAAATTGACAATGGGCACAGGCCAAAACAGGCCGTCGGTGGTGCGCATATGTTCGGCGACGCTGAGAGCGTCGGCGAGATTCATATAACCCTCCAGGGGATTAAAGTAGCCTGCGCCGAGCATCACCGCATTGGCGGCGGCGGCAGAATTGAGCAGCAGTGAGGGCAGGCTTTGCGCCTCCTGGGTCAGTCTGTGGTGCTCTTCGGTGTCGTAGACAAAAAGCGGTTTTAATGTGTCTGAGCCGTGGGGTTTAATCACCGGTTACTCTCCTCTTAAAAATATAGTGGAATACGTCATTCGCTTATGACTGCCAAACAGCAGCCCTATTGCTTAAACCAGCTTATTCGCTGGCCAGAAAACCATTTTTTTCCAGATAGGCAATCACAGCATCGACTTCTTCATCCAGGGTCATCTGATCTGTGTGCAGGTGAATTTCCGGGGTTTGCGGCGCCTCATAGGGATCGTCGATGCCGGTAAAGTTTTTGATTTCACCGGCGCGGGCTTTTTTGTAGAGTCCCTTGGGGTCGCGCTCCTCAGCCGCAGCCAGCGAACAGTCGACAAAGACCTCAATAAATGCCATATCAGAGTCGTCGTGAAGCGCTCTAACCTGGTCGCGGTCAGCGCGGTAGGGGCTGATAAAACTGGTTAGGGCAATCACGCCGGAATCGACAAACAATTTGGCCACTTCGCCGATACGGCGAATATTTTCAGTGCGATCTTCCGCAGAAAAGCCCAGATTTTTATTGATACCCAAGCGAATATTGTCGCCGTCAAGACGGTAGCAAAGCTTGCCGCGCTCGTAGAGCTTTTCTTCAAGGGCAACGGCAATGGTGCTTTTGCCACTGCCTGAAAGCCCGGTAAACCAAAGGGTTGCGCCCTTCTGCCCCATCAGCCTGTTGCGGTCTTCGCGGGTAATTTCACCGTGGTGCCAATGTACGTTGGTTGCTTTTTGCTCTGCCATAATCGACCTCTGAGATATTGAACCGTACAGCAGATAAAAAGCTACCCGCCACTGATGTTCCGTTTAATTAAAGTGAGCGCATGCTAAGATCTTTTTAAATATATGTAAATTAGATTGTTATGAATTAATATATCTATTTAATAGATAGCCATTAATCACGGCCAATGTTCCCGTCCACCGCGCACAGAGGACAAGCTACAATGAAATATACTTTGAGACAGCTGGAAATTTTTCTGGCCATTGCCAAATATCAAAACATTTCCCATGCGGCGAAAAGTCTCCATATCTCCCAATCTGCCGCCAGCACCGCCCTCCACAACCTCGAACAAAACTACGATGTGGCACTGTTCAACCGGCCAGGGAAGAAACTCGAACTCACCGAGGTGGGACACACACTGCGCGCCAAGGCGGAAGACCTGGCCAACCACGCCAAAGAATTTGAACAGAACCTCAAAGGCCACGAGAATATCGGCCACCTCAAGGTTGGCGCTAGCATTACCATCGGCAACCATATGGCGGTCAGCTACCTGGCCAGCTACCTGGCCAAACATCCCGAAGCTAATGTCGAACTCAAAGTCGCCAACTCACCGGAAGTTGTCTCCCAGGTGCTCAATTACGAGGTCGATATAGGGATGATTGAGCGGGAAGTGCAGCACAGCAGCCTGGAACTGATACCCTGGCGCGAAGACGAACTGATTGTCTTCTGCAGCCCAGATCACCCTTTCGCCAACAAGAAAAAACTCAGCGACAAAGACATCAAAACCGTGCGCTGGATACTCCGCGAACCGGATTCCGGGGCGAGATATACTTTCGACCATGCGCTCTCTGGATTATTGCCAGACATTAATATCTTTCTCGAATTCAGGCACAACGAAGCCATAAAGAGCGCAGTCAAGGCGGGTCTGGGCATTGGCTGCCTGTCTGAAATCGTGATTCAGGACAATATTCGCCACGGCGAGCTGGTGCCCCTTAAACTGCCGGGCAGAAATATGAAGCGCACCTTCTACTTTGCCCTGTCCAGGCATCGCCAGCACAATGCCGCCATCCACGACTGGATAGCCCAGTGTACGCTGTAGCTAACCCCGCGCAAAAAAGTATTGTCGAACACCCCTGTTAAATTTCGCATCCTTACTACTAATCCAGTGAAAAACCCTAGCGTCCCGATAGGGCTTTTACGCCTCGCAACTACGGGCAAAAATGAGCGACTCTTGATGTGCTTCATAGGCTTAGATTGGCAACCCGGTGAATTGCCGACACATCCCCGGTAATACCATTGACCCACCTCTGCCGCCATAAAAGAAATCGAGAAAATAACCTACCTTTAATTTCGCACCCTTACCAAAAATAGGTAGAAAATCATCAAATTTCTATATTGATCATTTTATTAATATGGCTTATATTGCGTTATTGATATAACTGTTAATAGTTGCTTCGATGACGACCTAGGCAGCGAAGCAACTGGAGCCTTTTGCCGCGTTGGCAACCCAGGCCGGCGACCAAGCCTTCCGGCCGCAGAACACTGATGCTTCGCCATCTTTGGCCTGAGGTTATAACCGCAACCTTCAACGCCCAATTAGGCCTCCCGCAATAATGATATTTAAATCATTAATACAGTGATAGCACCCAATCACACATGTGATAACCCTAAAAACTAAGGAGAACACTATGAGCAACCTAAGAAAAAAACTGCTGACTTCAGGGTTGGCAATGACGATTTTACCCTGCACGGCCTTTGCCCAGCTGGAAGAAATTATTGTCACCGCCCAGAAAAGATCCCAGGACATTAACGATGTCGGCATGTCTGTCTCCGCCGCGTCGCGGGATCAGCTGACCAACCTCGGCGTATCCGATGTCGGCGATCTTGTCAAAGTTGCCCCCGGCCTCACCTATACGCCAAGCCAAAACGGCACCCCCCTGTTCACCCTGCGCGGCGTCGGCTTCAACGACTATACCCCTGGCGCAAGCCCCGCCGTGAGCGTCTATGTGGACGAAGTCCCCCTCGCCTACGGTGCCTTTACCAAAGGCGTTTCTCTTGATCTTGAGCGCGTGGAAGTTCTCAAAGGCCCGCAGGGCATTCTGTTCGGCCAGAACTCCACCGGCGGCGCCATCAACTATATTGCGGCAAAACCCTCCCAGGAATTTGAAGCCGGCGTCAAAGGCTCCTATGGCCGCTTTAATCGCGTTGAATACGAAGGTTTTGTCAGCGGCGGCCTCAGCGACACCCTGTCTGGCCGGGTTGCCCTCAGCGGCACCAACGCCGACGACTGGCAGAAAAGCACCACCAGCAACCAGGAATTGGGCGAAGAGGAAGTTTTTAGAGGACGCGCCCAGTTATTGTGGGAACCCACTGAAACAGCCTCTGTACTCTTCGGCCTCAATGGCTGGACTGACAAATCCGACACCCAAGCCATGCAATTGCGCGGCCTGGCGCTGCAGGTCTCAGATCCATCCCAGGCACTGCTCGCTGATGTCAATGAAACCCAGCGCCGCATTGATCAGTTCAAGGCGCTGACCACCACTGGCGATGACGCCCGCAAGGCAGACTGGGATCAGGACAGGGATCTTTCCCGGGATGACAATTTCTTTCAATTGTCAGTTCGCGCCGATTTTGACCTCACCGACACCATGACACTCACCAGCATCACCTCCTATTCTGAATTTGAAGAAGACTACGCCATGGACAGGGATGCCACGCCATTTAAAAACGCCGGCATCAATATGGTCGGCAGCGTTGAGAGCTTCTCACAGGAACTGCGCCTGGCGGGAAGTACCGACAACATCGAATGGTTGCTGGGCGCCAATTACGCCAGCAACGATGTCAGCGGCACGGAAGAAATTCTCACCGGTGCTTCCACCAACACCGCCACCTTGCCCGGCGGCCCCTGGATTGACGACGGCACCACCAACATTACCCAGGACATCAAGGATCTGGGCATTTTTGCCAATGTCGAATATATGGTTACCGAAAACCTGACCGCACTGGCGGGAGCACGTTACGCAGAAAACGAGAACGACTACAGCGCTTGCATCACCTCCAACACCCTGGGAATACGTACCACATTTCCCTTCTTCGCCGATGTTTTGAGGGGTCTGCCACCCAGCGGCTTTGTCGCCGACACCGATGACTGCGTCGCCCTCAATTCCGCTTTTGAAACCAGTTTTACCCCCACTGAGCTGAGCCTCGATGAAGAAAATGTCTCCTGGCGGGTCGGCCTCAACTACGACGCCACGGATGACCTCCTTGTCTACGGTCTGATCTCCGAAGGTTACAAAACCGGCAGCTTTCCGATTCTGCCCGCTTCATCCACGTCCCAGTACAATCCGGTAACCCAGGAATCCGTGCTGGCTTATGAGCTGGGCTTCAAATGGTCTTTCCCCGACCAGGGCATTCAGTTTAACGGCGCTGTCTTCAACTATGAATACGAAGACAAGCAGGTGCGCGGCATTGTCAAAGACCCCGTTTTCAACCAGCTCGATCGTCTGGTCAACATTCCCGAATCCTCCATTCAGGGGGTTGAATTTGACCTGACCATGAGCCCCATTAATGGTCTTATCGTTCGCCTCGCCGGCACCTACGTGGATACGGAAGTGGACGAGTTTTACAGCATTTTTAATGCCCTCACCCAGCAAATGGAACCTGGCATCAACGGTGTTCGCGCCCAGGGCGACTTCAGCGGCTCAGAACTGCCGTTCACCCCAGACCTGCACTTTGTTGCCGATGTCGATTATCACTGGAGTATCAGCGACAGCCTCGGTGCATTTGTCGGCGCCAATATGGTCTACAACAGCGAAACCAACTCCACCTTTGGCGATCCTGCCGATACCCGTATTGACGCCTACACCACGCTGGACTTGAGGGCGGGCATTGAGTCCCCTGATGGACAGTGGAGCGCATCCCTGTGGGGTCGCAATGTCACCGACGAGTATTACTGGACCAACCAGTTCTATTCCCAGGACGTGATTGCGCGATTTGCGGCCAAACCCGCCACTTACGGCGTTGCTTTCAGCTACAACTTTTAACGGCTTTTAGCCCAGGTTTTCGCGCTGAAAGTCCGGCAATGACATATGTGTCGCTCTCTCTAATCCCGTGAAAGCCCAACTCAGCACCCTATTCCCCTGACCAAGGAGCGGCCAGGAGAATAGGGTTTTTTATTGCCGGGGAGAAGGCCGTGACAGACCAGCCATCTATTTGGCAGATATTAAAAATCAGATTAATAGAATTTACACAGGATCAAAAAGCCCATAGGATGTTTGAAGCTGGTTTCGGCATCTGATTCTGACTCAGAGTGAACCAAAGTTTGGCAGGGTTTACCCGAGCGTATTTTTGCAGTACATTTGCTTTGATCAGGCCTTGCCCACCGGCTTGACCGCGAAGCCAAAGCTCCAATGAAGTCATAACTCAGGCTTGGCGATTAATAAGTGGCGACTGGCTACAATCATTACTTAAGCTATTGACTTGAATAAAAATTGTTGGCAACCACCCATGGTGTAGCAACAACTTCGGCTAAAGAATTTCATAGATTTGGGCTTCTCTGACCCGCCCAAATAATGACAAAAGAGTCATTACTTTTATAATGACAGAAAAATCACTAGAACCTTTTCTAGTGAAACTCAGAGCAACACAATAAAACCAAGGAGAACAAAGCCATGCTTAACTCAAGAAAAAAACTCTTAACCTCTGCCCTCGCAATGACCCTATTGCCCTGCACTGCCTTTGCTCAACTGGAGGAAATCATCGTCACCGCCCAGAAAAGGTCTCAGGATATTAACGATGTCGGTATGTCGATTTCAGCCGCCACGGGGCAACAACTCGCCAATATCGGAGTGTCCGATGTCGCAGATCTGGTCAAGGTCACGCCAGGCCTGACCTATACGGTCAGCCAAAACGGCACTCCCCTGTTTACACTGCGGGGCGTGGGTTTTAACGACTATACTCCCGGCGCAAGCCCGGCTGTCAGTGTTTACGTGGACGAGGTTCCCCTCGCCTACGGCGCCTTTACCAAAGGCGTCACCCTCGACCTGGAGCGCGTGGAAGTTCTCAAAGGCCCCCAGGGCATCCTCTTTGGCCAGAACTCCACGGGCGGCGCCATCAACTATATTGCGGCAAAACCCTCCCAGGATTTTGAAGCCGGCGTCAAAGGCTCCTACGGGCGCTTTAATCGCGTTGAATACGAAGGCTTCCTCAGCGGTGGTCTCAGCGACACCCTGTCTGGCCGTGTTGCCCTCAGTGGCACTAACTCTGACGACTGGCAGAGAAGCACCACCAGCAATCAGGAACTGGGTGAAGAACAGGTTTTCAGAGGACGGGCACAATTACTCTGGGAGCCTACTGAAACAGCCACTGTCCTCTTGGGCTTGAATGGTTGGACAGACAAGTCCGACACCCAGGCCGGCCAGCTTCAGGGGCTAGCCCTGCAAATCGCTGATCCCGCCACCGCGCTGCTGGCGGATATTCCCGAAACCCAGCGCCGCATCGATGCGTTTAACGCCCTGACCAACGCTGGCGACAATGCCCGCGATGCCGACTGGGATCACGACAGAGACCTGTCCAGAGACGACAATTTCTACCAGGTCTCCCTGCGCGCCGACTTTGAATTGACCGATACCATTACGCTGACCAGTATTACGGCCTACTCGGAGTTTGAAGAAGATTACGCCATGGATCGGGACTCAAGCCCCCTTAAAAATGCGGGCATTAATATGGTTGGCTCCGTCGAAAGCTTCTCGCAGGAGCTGCGCCTGGCAGGAAGTACCGATAACGCCGAATGGTTGTTGGGCGCCAACTACGCCACCAACGATGTCAAAGGCAGCGAAAATATTCTCACCGGCGATTCCACCAACACCGCCATTCTTCCCGGCGGCCCCTGGATCGGCGATTCCAGCAGTGTTATTACCCAGGACATCACCGATATCGGCATTTTCGCCAACGTGGAATACAGCGTGACGGAAAAAACCACGATTTTAGCCGGCGCCCGCTATGCCGAAAACGAGAACGACTACAGCGCCTGCCTGATCGGCCACGATCTGGGTATGCGCGCCACGTTTCCGTTCTTTGCCGATGTCCTCAGAGGCTTGGCGCCCAGCGGTTACATCGCCCAACCGGATGAATGCCTCGCA
Organism: Porticoccaceae bacterium; assembly: GCA_023228865.1. The sequence continues at coordinate 28,554 of JALOAH010000056.1, forward strand.
CTCAACTCGGCCTTTGAGCTCAGCAGTACACCAACAGAGCTGAGCCTTGATGAAGACAATGTCTCCTGGCGAGTGGGTCTCAACCACAACGCAACAGAAACCCTGCTCCTTTACGGCCTGATTTCAGAGGGCTATAAAACCGGCAGCTTCCCGATTTTGCCGGCTTCAGCAGCATCGCAGTACAACCCTGTCACTCAGGAATCGGTACTCGCTTACGAGCTGGGCTTCAAATGGTCATTCCCCGATCAGGGCATTCAGTTTAACGGCGCAGTCTTCAGCTATGAATACGAAGACAAGCAGGTGCGCGGCATTGTCAAAGATCCCGTCTTTAACCAGCTCGACCGCCTCGTCAATGTGCCCGAGTCATCAATTCAAGGGATAGAATTTGACCTCACCATGAGCCCGATGGATGGACTTTTGGTTCGCCTCTCCGGTACCTATGTGGACACCGAAGTCGATGAATTTTACACCTTCGTCAATGCACTCACGGGAGAAACAGAACCCGGCATCAACGGCGCTCGCGTCCAGGGCGATTTCAGCGGCTCAGAACTCCCTTACACGCCAGATCTGCACTTTGTTGCCGATATCGACTACAGGTGGGGCATCAGCGCCAATCTCAATGCCTTTGTGGGCGCCAATATGATCTACAACAGCGAAGCCAACTCTACCTTTGGCGACCCTGCCGACAATCGCATCGACGCCTATACCACCCTGGATTTAAGGGCTGGCATCGAAGCACCTGATGGCCAATGGAGCGCATCGGTGTGGGGACGCAACGTCACCGATGAGTATTACTGGACAAACCAGTTCTATACTCAGGATGCCATCTCCCGCTTTGCGGCAAAACCTGCCACCTACGGCGTGGCATTCAGTTATAACTTTTAATCACTAGTGTCCGGTTAAAAGTTGAATAGATTCAGTTGGTTGCCATTGGCATCCTGTTCGGTTGTGTCGTCGGCGTCGAGAAACGCTTTGTTTAGAGGGAT
>JALOAH010000057.1 GCA_023228865.1 Porticoccaceae bacterium
ACCGCCTGTTCCGCATTGATCAGCCTGGTGGCCTCATGGGCGGATAGCGGCTTACCGCCTTTTACCCGCTCTGTAAATGCAAAGACGTAGATCAGAATCACCAGCAAACTGGCAAGCATCCATTCTTCGCTGACAAAAACAAAAAAATCCACTGTTATTACCTCGTTGAGATCGACCTGAGCCCAGGCGCGAAAGGGTTGATCTGTTCAGCCGACAATGGAAATCCGCTAAATGTGCTGAACCTGATCAATTTCGTACTCCACTTCGCCACCGGGAGTCACCACGCGAACAACGTCACCGACCTCTTTGCCAATCAGGGCGCGGGCAATGGGCGACTGGTAGGAAATTTTGCCCTGTTTGATATCCGCTTCATCGTCGCCGACAATTTTGTACTGTTTGACCTCATCGCTGTCCACATTGACGATGTCGACGGTACAGCCAAAGATAACCTTGTCACTCTCAGGAATTTTGGTGATATCGATAATCTGGACGTGGCTGAGTTTACCCTCAATTTCCTGGATGCGGCCTTCCATAAAACTCTGTTGCTCGCGGGCGGCATGGTACTCGGCATTTTCTTTGAGATCGCCGTGGGCGCGGGCTTCAGCGATAGCCTGAACCACTTTGGGACGCTCTATTTTTTTCAGCTGCTCCAGCTCTTTGCGCAGCGCCTCGGCACCCTCATGGGTCATTGGAACCTTGTTCATCAGTTTTTTATCTCGTGTAAATCCTGCAACTTGCGCACAGAAAAATGATGTCCGTGTGCCAGCGCCTCGCACACCGCGTTGCCCCCCGCCAATGTTGTCGTGTAATAAACACCGTTGGACTCCGCCGTTGAGCGAATTGTCGACGAGTCGGCGATGGCAACGCGACCTTCTGTGGTATTGAGAATGAGGTGAACCTTACCATTTTTAATCATATCGACAATATGGGGGCGGCCTTCTTTCACCTTGTTAACCACTTCAACCTGAAAGCCCGCATCGCTGATGATCTGGGCGGTGCCGCGGGTGGCGACAAGGTTAAAGCCCTGATTGATCAATGCTCTGGCAACATCGACAACACCAGATTTATCGCGCTCGCGGACACTGATAAAGGCAGTCCCCGAGGTGGGAATTTCGTCACTGGCACCGAGCTGCGCCTTGGCGTAAGCCTCGGCAAAGGTGTCGGCAACCCCCATCACCTCGCCCGTGGATTTCATTTCGGGACCGAGAATGGGGTCTATGCCGGGGAACTTGTTGAAGGGGAACACCGCTTCCTTGACGCTGTAATAGGGCGGAATAATTTCTCGAGTAAAGCCCTGCGCTTCCAGTGTGGTGCCCGCCATGCAGCGCGCTGCCACCTTGGCCAGGGACTGACCAATGCACTTGGACACGAAGGGCACAGTGCGCGACGCTCGCGGGTTGACCTCAATGACATAGATCTTGCCATCCTGCCAGGCGAGCTGCACATTCATCAGGCCTTTGACCTTGAGCTCAATGGCCATCTGTTTGACGATATCGCGCATTTCGTCCTGAATGGTGGCATCGAGGCTGTAGGGCGGCAGGGAACAGGCTGAATCACCGGAGTGAATGCCCGCCTGTTCGATATGCTGCATGATGGCACCGATAACCACTTCATTGCCGTCGGAAACGGCGTCGATGTCCACCTCAATGGCGGCGGACAAAAAGTAATCGAGCAGGACGGGGGAATCTTCCGAAACCTGCACCGCTTCGCGCATGTAGCGCATCAGCTCGTCTTCGCCGTAGACAATTTCCATGGCGCGGCCACCGAGCACATAGGAAGGGCGCACCACCAGGGGATAACCGATTTCGCGGGCTTTCTCGAGAGCCGCATCCGCAGAGCGCACGGTGGCGTTGGGGGGCTGTAACAGACCCAGCTTGTCGATCATCTGCTGAAAACGCTCGCGATCTTCCGCCCGGTCGATGGCGTCAGGGGTGGTGCCGATAATGGGCACTCCGGCCTTTTCGAGGGCGCGTGCCAGCTTCAGGGGCGTCTGGCCGCCAAACTGGACAATCACTCCTATGGGTTTTTCCAGGCTGACAATTTCCAGCACATCTTCGAGGGTGACCGGTTCAAAGTAGAGACGGTCGGAGGTATCGTAGTCAGTGGATACTGTCTCCGGATTACAGTTGACCATAATGGTCTCGTAACCGTCTTCGCGCATTGCCAGCGCCGCGTGAACACAGCAGTAATCGAATTCGATGCCCTGGCCGATACGGTTTGGACCGCCGCCCAGAACGAGAATTTTTTCACGATTGGAGGGATTGGCCTCGCACTCCTCCTCGTAGGTGGAATACATATAGGCGGTGGCGGTGGCAAACTCTGCGGCACAGGTATCCACCCGTTTGTACACGGGGCGAATGTTCAAACCGTGGCGGTAATCGCGCACGGCCTGTTCCGTGGTGTTCAGCAACCTGGCAAGACGCTTGTCGGCAAAACCCTTGCGCTTGAGGCCATAGAGCCTGGCAGCACTGATTTGCTCAAGACTGAATCCTTGCAGGGCTTTTTCTTCCGCAATCAAATCTTCGAGCTGAACCAGAAACCAGGGATCAATATTGGTGATGCGGTGAACCTCATCGAGACTCATTCCGGCCCGGAAGGCATCGCCGAGGTACCAGATGCGATCGCTGCCCGCTTCGGCCAGCTCCTGATGAATGCGGGTTCTCGCATCTTCACTGGTGAGATCGACTTTGGGATCCAACCCGGCCACGCCCACCTCAAGGCCGCGCAGCGCTTTTTGCAGGGATTCCTGAAAGGTACGGCCAATGGCCATCACCTCACCCACAGATTTCATCTGAGTGGTGAGCTTGGCATTGGCGGTGGCAAATTTTTCAAAGGCGAAGCGCGGTACCTTGGTGACCACATAGTCGATACTGGGCTCAAAGGATGCCGGCGTGGCACCGCCGGTAATTTCATTCTGCAATTCGTCGAGGGTATAACCCACCGCCAGTTTTGCCGCCACCTTGGCAATGGGAAAACCGGTGGCCTTCGATGCCAGAGCAGAGGAGCGCGACACTCGCGGATTCATTTCGATGACCACGAGGCGACCATCGGCTGGATTGACGGCAAACTGCACATTGGAGCCACCGGTTTCGACGCCGATCTCCCGCAACACCTTGATAGAGGCATTGCGCATGATCTGGTATTCCTTGTCCGTCAGGGTTTGCGCCGGGGCAACGGTGATGGAGTCACCGGTGTGAATACCCATGGGATCGAAATTTTCAATGGCGCAGACAATGATGCAGTTGTCGTTTTTGTCCCGCACCACTTCCATCTCAAACTCTTTCCAGCCAATAAGGGATTCATCGATAAGGAGTTCATTGGTGGGAGACAGATCCAGGCCGCGCTTGCAGATTTCTTCAAATTCTTCACGGTTATAGGCGATGCCGCCACCGGAGCCGCCCATGGTGAAAGAGGGGCGGATAATGCAGGGATAGCCAAATTGATCCGGTACCTGAAGAGCCTCTTCAAGGCTGTGAACAATAACCGCCTTTGGGGTTTCAAGGCCGATGGCTTTCATGGCTTTGTCGAAACGCTCACGATCCTCTGCCTTGTCAATGGCGTCGGCGTCGGCGCCAATCATCTGGACACCAAATTTTTCCAGCACCCCTTCCCGCGCCAGGTCGAGGGCGCAGTTTAATGCAGTCTGGCCACCCATGGTCGGCAGCAGGGCGTCTGGGCGTTCCGCTTCAATAATAGCGGCAACCGTGCGCCACTCCACCGGCTCGATATAGGTGGCGTCGGCCATGGCCGGATCCGTCATGATGGTTGCCGGATTGGAGTTCACCAGAATCACGCGATAACCCTCTTCCCTCAAGGCTTTACAGGCCTGGGCGCCGGAATAGTCGAACTCGCAGGCCTGGCCGATCACGATGGGACCAGCGCCGAGGATGAGGATGCTTTTGATGTCTGTTCGTTTTGGCATGTTGTCTCTAACCGTCAGGACTTGCGTCGCAGTAGCTATTGGTGTCAGTAACTATGGGTTTCGGTAACCGTTCATTCCCTGAAGACCGGGAGCCGGCGCCATTTCCCCAATCAGTCGTCAGGTTCAACGCCAGCCTTGAATCAGGCGCTACGCGCCGCCATCAGCTCAATAAAGTGATCAAAAAGTGGCGCGGCATCATGGGGACCCGGGCTGGCTTCCGGGTGACCCTGAAAGCTGAATGCGGGTTTATCCGTGCGGTGAATGCCCTGCAAGCTGCCGTCAAACAGCGATCTGTGGGTCGTCCGCAGCGTTGCGGGCAATGAGCTTTCATCGACGGCAAAACCGTGATTTTGGCTGGTGATCAGCACGGTTTTATCGTCGAGATTCTGCACCGGATGGTTGCCGCCATGGTGACCAAATTTCATTTTCGTGGTTTTGGCGCCGGAGGCCAGTGCCAACAACTGGTGGCCGAGGCAAATGCCAAACACGGGAATGTTGGTCTCGAGAAATTCGCGAATGGCGTTGATGGCGTAGTCACAGGGCTCGGGATCCCCCGGGCCATTGGAGAGAAAAACGCCGTCGGGATTCATGGCCAACACCTGATCGGCGCTGGTTTGGGCAGGCACTACTGTGACCTCGCAGCCGCGATCCACCAACATCCGCAAAATATTGCGCTTGACGCCAAAGTCGTAAGCCACCACCTTGAAAACCGGATTTTCAGGCTTGCCATGACCCTGACCCAGCGCCCAGGAGCCTTCGTGCCACGGGTAGGCCTCAGTCACACTGACTTCTTTTGCCAGATCCATGCCTTTGAGCCCGGCAAAGGCGCGAGCCTGTTCCAGAGCCTTGGTTTCGTCGATGTCACCAGCCATCAGGCAGCCGTTCTGAGTGCCTTTTTCGCGAAGGATGCGCGTGAGCTTGCGGGTGTCTATATTGGCAATACCCAAAATATTGCGTTCGCAAAGATAGGTATCCAGGGCTTTCTCGCTGCGGAAATTGCTGACCAGTAGGGGCAGATCGCGAATCACCAGACCCGCCGCCCAGATTTTGTCGGACTCTTCATCTTCCGAGTTGACGCCCACATTACCTATATGGGGATAGGTGAGAGTGACAATCTGGCGGGCATAGGAGGGATCGGTAAGAATTTCCTGGTACCCTGTCAACGAGGTATTAAAGACGACTTCACCACTGGAGGAGCCTTCTGCACCTATGGCGGTGCCCCGAAACAGGGTGCCATCCTCAAGGGCGAGCAAAGCGGGCCGACGGTTATCGGTTTTCAACACATACTCCTGTTTTTGGGAAACTGTCAAAAAAGCTGGGCTGACCGCCTTCAGGCGAGACGGGCTGATTTTACCTGCAAAAAAGCGAGATGAAGTCTCAGATTCATCTCGCTTTAAGGAAATTTGTCAAGCCATGCATCTCTCTAGGAATTCAGGCGCTTCAGATCAGCTAAAACCTGAGGGGGAATTCTATTGGACTAAGCAGCTGATGTCCAGCCCGAAAGTGGTCTATAGGGGGTTTTCAGCCCCGGTTCCATTGGCTCGGCAGTCATTTATCGGCATACCCCATATAATTCCTGCCGCAAGCTCTTGGCTTTGTTAAAATGGCCGCCCTAATCCCCACAATTCGCCTCGATCATGATTATCCATTCCCTGTTAATTCTATTGGCAGTCATGGCTCTTTTGGGTGTGGTTTTTGAAGAAAAAATTCACATCAACAAAGCCAAAACCACGTTGTTTTGCGGCACCCTCGCCTGGGTAATTCTTTTTATTACCGCGGCAAGCAGCGCACAAAGCGCGCAAATAAAGCTGGGCTTAACTGAAAACATCACGGATATTGCCTCACTGTGGCTGTTTCTTCTCGCCGCCATGACCTTTGTTGCCTACCTCAACAAAAAAGGCATGATTGAAAACCTGATTTATCTGTTTCTGCCAAAGCGAATCAGCGAAAAGAAACTTCTATTCCTCACCGCCATATTCTGTTTTCTATTTTCATCCCTGGCGGACAACATCACCGCTACGCTCTGCTCTGTCGCCCTCATTCTTTCCCTGCAACTGAGCCTGGAAAAAACCATCAGGTTTGCCGTAGTGGTGGTATTTGCCGTCAATTCCGGCGGCGTCGCCCTGATCACCGGCGACGTTACCACCCTGATGATTTTCCTCGCCGACCGGGTCAGGATTGAAGACCTGCTGTTTCTCAGCCTGCCTTCCTTTATTGCCGTCATGGTGCTTGCGGGCTTTCTCAGCCGAGGACTCGACGACATTATTGAAGTAAAACCCCATATCACCGACATCCGCAAGGTCGACATCAGTATCGCCGCTATTTTTCTGCTCACCATTCTTGGCACCATCGGCGCCAATATTTATTTTGACATTCCGCCGGTACTGAGTTTTCTCTTCGGCCTGTCACTGATGTTTCTCACCGCCCGTTTTTTCAACGAAGACATCGATGAAGACCCCATCATGGACTACATCCGCCTCATCGAGTTTGACACCCTGATGTTTTTTCTCGGGGTCTTGCTGGTGGTTGGCATGCTACGGGAAATTCAGGTGCTCAACGGTGTCATAGAGCTGTATTCGGCGATGCCCCATGGTCTCGCCAACTTCGCCATGGGGATTCTCTCCGCCATCATAGACAACGTACCCTTGACCGCAGCCCTGCTTAAATCAGGCATTGAAATGAACGACACCAACTGGCTGCTACTAACCTACTCTGTGGGCGTCGGCGGTTCATTGCTGATCATAGGTTCCGCTGCGGGGATTGTCGCCATGAGTAAAATCCCCAGCATGACCTTCAACAGCTACCTGAGGTTTTTAATACCCCTTTTTACTGCCTATTGCTGTGGTTTCGCCGGTGCCTACCTATTGGGGATGTGGCTGTTTTGATGGTCTCAACGAAATCCAGACCGGCTGTGGCGACACCTGTCACAGCCAAAGAGCTGGCTGTGCTGGCGAGCACAGCCGGTGACAAATGGTTACCAAACTGAAGTTACCTCCAGGCCTTTATACCCGCACCTGGATTTTAGCCTGTAGCGGTACAATCGCGGGTTAGCGATCTTTAAGATCCAGCACATCCTGCATATCAAATTTGCCTGCGGGCTTATTCGCCAGCCAGACGGCCGCACGCACAGCACCGCGGGCAAAGGACATGCGGCTGGAGGCTTTGTGGGTGATCTCCACACGCTCGCCGTCGGCGGCGAACATCACCGTGTGGTCGCCGACAATATCCCCGGCGCGAACGGTGGCAAAGCCGATAGTATTGCGCTGCCGCGCGCCAGTGATGCCTTCGCGACCATAAACGGCAACCTCGTCGAGGTTGCGGCCAAGGGCTCCGGCCACCACTTCGCCCATGCTCAGGGCGGTACCGGACGGGGCATCCACCTTATGGCGATGATGAGCTTCATAAATTTCAATATCCACCTCATCGCCCAGCACCCGCGCCGCCATATCGAGAAGCTTAAAGCAGAGGTTGACGCCGGTACTGAAATTGGAAGCCTGACAAATGGCAGTTTTTTCAGCGGCCTCGGCAATATCGGCTTTTTGTTGTTCATTAAACCCGGTGGTGCCCAGCACCATTTTTTTGCCTCTGAAGGCGCAGACACTGGCGTTGGCAATGGAAGCCACCGGCACTGTAAAATCGATCAGGACATCAAATTCGTCGGCAACGGCGCCAATATCTCCACTCACTGGAATTCCGTTGCGGCCAATGCCCGCCAACTCTCCGGAATCGACTCCCACAAGAGTGCTGTCAGCGCGCTCCAGAGCAACCGTCAGGGTTGCCTCGGGGTGATTGGCGATGGCCTCAATAAGGGTTTTGCCCATGCGCCCGGCGGCGCCTGTGACTGCGATGCGTACCATAGTGATTCCTTGTCCTATCCTGTTTGCTCTACCCTATTTGCTCTGTTCTATCGCCAGCGGTGCCCAGCAAAATCGCCATTTTAGCTACACTTTAAAGCTATCAAAAAAGGTTTTTACGCCTTCAAACCAGGAGGTCTTCCGCGGCGAATGTTTGTTGCCTTCAAGGTCGCCATGGAGCTCTCTGAGCAATTCTTTTTGCCGAGCATTGAGATTGATGGGGGTTTCCACTACCACTCGGCACAGCAAATCGCCGGGACCGCCGCCGCGAACACTGGCAACACCCTTACCACGCAGCCGAAACAGGCGACCGGTTTGGGTTTCCGGGGGCACTTTGAGTTTTACCCTACCACTGAGGGTGGGTACCTCGAGCTCGCCGCCAAGCGCCGCATCGACAATACTGATGGGCACCTCGCAGTAAAGATTGCGGCCATCGCGCTGAAATATCTCGTGCTCGCGCACCATCACCTGCACATAGAGATCACCCGCAGGGCCACCCCCAGGGCCGGCCTCTCCTTCACCGGAAAGGCGAATGCGATCGCCATTGTCGACACCGGCAGGAATTTTGACAGACAGGGTTTTCGTCTCTTCCTTGCGACCTGCACCGTGACAGGCTGTGCAGGGATCAGAAATGACTGTGCCGCGGCCACGACAGGTGGGACAGGTCTGCTGAACCTGAAAAATCCCCTGGGACATGCGCACCTGGCCGACGCCACCACAGGTGCTGCAACGGTTTGGCGACGATCCTTTTTTGGCGCCAGAACCGTCGCAAACCTCACAGGCCACCAGTGTAGGCACACGAATTTGCTTGGTAACGCCGCGAACGGCTTCCTCCAAATCCAGCTCCAGATTGTACTGAAGATCGGAACCCCGCCGCGGACCGCCACGGCTGCGACCGCCACCACCGCCGCCACCGAAAATGTCGCCAAAAACATCGCCAAAAATGTCGCTGAAATTACCAAATCCGGCGCCGCCGCCACCGCCAGCACCCCCGGAAACGCCGGCATGGCCAAATTGATCGTAAGCCGCGCGCTTTTGCTTGTCGGAGAGAATTTCGTAGGCCTCCGAGGCCTCCTTGAATTTTTCCTCGGCACTGGCATCGTCCGGATTGCGATCCGGGTGGTGTTTCATCGCCACACGGCGATAGGCCTTTTTAATATCGGCTTCCGAGGCGCCGCGTTCGACGCCGAGAACTTCGTAATAATCCCGCTTAGACATGAATATCCTGTCGCTCTTTGTTTTTCAGCACAAACGCGGGGCAGCGTTATAAAAGGAGCTGTCTCTGAAAAATGAGATTCGCCTTCCATAAAACCGACCCGCGTCACGCGATCAAGTCTGACGGGGCATGCCCGCCCTGCGCTTATTTTTTGTCTGAGTCCTTCACTTCCTCAAACTCGGCATCCACCACATCGTCGCCAGCGGGTTTGCCGCTGTCCTGCTGCGGTTCGCCACCCTGGGCAGCCGCATCTGCGTACATTTTCTGTGCCAGCGTCGCTGAAGCTTCCGACAGTTTGTTGGTAGCCGCTTCAATGGCATCCTTGTCATCACCCTTAACCGCCTCTTCAACCTCCTTGATGGCGGCTTCAATGGCAGACTTCTCTTCAGCGGTGGCCTTGTCGCCAGCTTCAGTGAGCGTCTTGCGAGCGGCATGAGCCAGACCATCCGCAGCATTGCGGGCGTGAATCAGCTCCTCAAACTTCTTGTCTTCGGCGGCGTGAGCTTCGGCATCCTTGACCATTTTTTCGATCTCTTCATCGCTGAGACCGGAAGACGCCTTGATGACGATGGACTGCTCCTTGCCCGTCGCCTTGTCTTTGGCGGAGACGTTGAGAATACCGTTGGCGTCCAGGTTAAAGGTAACCTCGATCTGGGGCATACCGCGGGGAGCCGGAGGAATATCCGCCAAATCGAAGCGACCCAGGGATTTGTTCTGGGACGCCTGCTTGCGCTCGCCCTGCACCACATGAATGGTCACTGCCGTCTGATTGTCATCTGCAGTTGAAAACACCTGGGATTTCTTGGTGGGAATCGTGGTGTTTTTCTCAATCACAGGAGTGGCGACACCGCCCATGGTCTCGATACCCAGGGTCAGGGGCGTGACATCGAGCAGCAGTACGTCTTTGACATCACCGGAAAGCACTGCGCCCTGAATCGCCGCGCCCACAGCCACCGCTTCGTCGGGGTTGACGTCTTTGCGGGGCTCCTTGCCGAAAAAGTCCGCAACGGTCTTTTGCACCATCGGCATACGGGTCTGGCCGCCGACAAGGATAATCTCATCAATATCGGAAGCGGATTTGCCCGCATCCTTAAGGGCGACCTTAACCGGCTCGATGGAGCGACGCACCAGATCATCCACCAGGGATTCCAGTTTGTTGCGGGTCATTTTCACCACAAGGTGCTTGGGACCAGTGGCGTCTGCGGTAATGTAGGGCAGATTGACTTCGGTCTGCTGGCTGGAAGACAACTCGATTTTGGCCTTTTCGGCCGCTTCCTTGAGGCGCTGCATAGCCAGGGGATCGCCAGACAGGTCGATGCCGTTGTCTTTCTTGAATTCATCCGCGAGATAGTTGATCAAGGCCAGGTCAAAATCTTCACCGCCGAGGAAGGTGTCACCGTTGGTGGCCAGCACTTCAAACTGCTTTTCACCATCGACATCGGCAATTTCAATAATGGAGATATCGAAGGTACCGCCGCCCAGGTCGTAAACAGCGATGACGCGGTCGCCACCGGCTTTGTCCATACCATAGGCAAGGGCTGCCGCCGTGGGCTCGTTGATAATGCGCTTCACATCCAACCCGGCGATGCGACCCGCATCCTTGGTGGCCTGACGCTGGGAGTCGTTAAAATAGGCGGGCACCGTAATCACGGCCTCGGTGACGGTTTCACCCAGGTAGTCTTCGGCGGTTTTCTTCATTTTTTTCAGGACTTCCGCTGAAATTTGTGGCGGCGCCTTTTTCTCGCCCTTGACCTGAACCCAGGCATCGCCATTTTCGGCCTTGACGATTTCATAGGGCACCATTTTGATGTCCTTCTGAACCACATCATCCTGAAAACGACGGCCAACAAGGCGCTTCACCGCGTAAAGTGTGTTCTTTGGATTGGTCACCGACTGACGCTTGGCAGACTGACCGACCAACACTTCACCTTCATCGGTATAGGCGACGATAGAGGGCGTGGTGCGCGTACCCTCGGCATTTTCAATCACACGGGGTTTGTCACCTTCCAGTACCGCAACACAGGAGTTGGTGGTACCCAGGTCAATTCCAATAATCTTTCCCATTACGGTTTTCTCCAAAAAATCGTTAACAACGCTTGCTTGTTAGATATATGTGTTCAATCCCCAAGTTTTTCAAGGGGCTTTCCCCATCTAATTCATTCCGCCTTACTGACAACCACCATTGCCGGTCTCACCAGGCGACCGTTGAGCAGGTACCCTTTCTGGAAAACCTCCATAACGGTATTGGGAGCCAGCTCGGAATTGGGCACCATGGTCATGGCTTGATGTTTATCGGGATCAAACGGTTCTCCCTTGGGGTCCACTTGTTCGACATTAAAACGCCGCAGTACGTCGAGGAAGTTTTTCAGCGTCAGCTGAACCCCCTCACCGAGAGCGGTCATCTCTTTGACTTCTGGATCTATGGCTGCGGTGGCGCGCTCAAGATTGTCGACCACAGTAACCAGGTCGCCAACAAATTTGTCGAGGGCGTATTTATGGGCATTTTCAACATCCCGTTCGGCGCGGCGGCGCAAATTCTGCATATCCGCATGCACCAGCAACAGCTGCTCTTTGAGGGCAGCCACTTCCTCCTGAAGCGTCTCCACAGAGAGCTGGGGCGTACCAGCGCCATCACCAGCTTCTGTTTCAGCCTGTTGTTCCTGGGTTTGGCCGTCATCCGCAGGCTGTTGCTCTTCAGTGGTGATGTCGTTGTGCTGGTCTTTTGTGGACACAATTGCCTCCCTAATAGTGATGTCTTGCTGCTTGTTTCGACTGCTTGCGCGCCTGGGCGCGACGTTCAACTGTGCCTAATATTGGGTCGTAAAGTTTTTATTCAAGGGCTGAGTTACCAGCGATGACAGCAGCGCTGCTATTAGGGTATAAATGGAGCCTCTTTTAACCAAATTCGGGTTCTGACTTTGCTGCTTTCCCTGACTGTCAACAACTTCACCCTGGTGGAACAGCTCCATATGGATTTTCAGCCCGGCATGACCGCCATTACGGGGGAAACCGGGGCGGGCAAATCCCTGGTGCTGGACGCCCTGGCGATGGCGCTTGGCGATCGCGGCGACACCGGCAGAATCCGCACCGACAAGGACAAGCTGGACGTTACCGCGATTTTTGCCGTCGGCGCCAACCGTCAGGCGCGCCAATGGCTCGAGGATAGCGACCTTCTCGACGGCGACGAGTGCATCATTCGCCGCACCCTCTCCGCCGAAGGCCGCTCCCGCGGCTTTATCAATGGCCAGCCCGCCACCATGCAGCAGTTGCAGCAACTGGGCGAAATGATGATCGACATTCACAGCCAGCATGAGCACCAATCGCTGCTTGTCAGAGACACTCATCGCCGCCTGCTGGACGCCTTTGCCGGCGGCGACGATCTTTGCGCATCTGTACAGCGCCTTTTCAAAGAATGGCAGGACACCAGAAAACGGCTTCTGACCCTGGAAAACAGCAGCGAGGAGAGCGAAGCCCGGCGCCAGCTACTCAGCTTTCAACTTCAAGAGCTGGACGAACTCGCCCTCGCCGAGGGAGAGATTGAGCAGCTGGAGCGGGAGCAACATTTACTCGCCAATGGCGAGCAAATACTTAAAGACAGCCATCAAATCATTGATCTGTGCAAAGAGGGCGATCAGGGCAATGCCCTCAGTCTGCTGTCCCAGGCGCTGAATCTGTTGCAGATGATGCCGGAAAAATCAGACACCCTGAAGGAAGCGGAAACCCTGCTGGACTCGGCACTTATTCAGGTGGACGAGGCCACCAGGGAAATCCAGCGCCATATCGACAGCTTTGACATCAACCCGGAGCGCCTTCAGGAAGTGGAAGACAGGCTCAGTGCCTGCTACCAGCTGGCGCGCAAACACCGTCTTGCCGCCACGGAGCTCCCCGCATTGCACCTGCGACTCCGCGAAGAGTTAGAGCAGCTCAGCACTGGCGCAGGCGGTCTGGAAGGACTCAGGAAAAAACTGGCGGACATTGACCGCGAGCTGTGCCGCGAAGAGGACAAACTCAGCGCCAAACGGCGGCAGGCGTCAACTCGATTTGCCGATCTGGTGAATCAACAATTGGAAAGCCTGGCGATGGCGTCAGCTTCACTTCAGGTCAGCCTCACCAACCTTTCGGAACACAGCAACCAGGGGCGCGAAACCATCGAGTTTCTGGTCAGCACCAATCCCGGACAGCCCCACAAACCTCTCAACAAGGTTGCCTCCGGCGGCGAGCTGTCCCGCATCAGCCTTGCCATTCAGGTCATTGCCGCGCGGCATACTGAGATACCCACACTGGTTTTTGATGAAGTCGATGTCGGCGTTGGCGGCGCCGTTGCTGAAGTGGTGGGCAAGCTGTTGCGCAGCCTTGGCGACAGGGGCCAGGTGATTTGCGTCACCCACCTGCCCCAGGTGGCCAGCTGCGCCCACCACCACCTGATCGCCAGCAAGAAAACCGAGGGAGCCACCACTGAAAGTGCGCTCAACAGCCTCAGCCTCAGCGCCAGAATCAACGAAATTGCCAGAATGCTCGGCGGCAGCAAAATGACCGATCAAACCCTGGCTCACGCCGAGGAAATGCTCAGCCTGTCATCCGGGCAAGGGCGTTAATCAAGAAATTACAGCCGCACACTCTGAAATAATGGGCTCAAAGTAATTGCAGTCTGGTCTGATCAAGCCAAAGCAACAGACCTTTGGCAAAAATATGCCCCAAGCAGGTTTCAGTTTTCGCCGTTGAGCGGCTTGACGTAAAGCACCAGACTGTGGCCAACCACCTTAAAACCCATGCTGGCGGCAATACTTTCCTGGAGTTTTTCGATTTCTTCATTATGAAACTCGATGACATCCCCGGTTTCTGTACAGACCATGTGGTCGTGGTGATCACCATGGTCGATCTCATAGACTGCGGGACCATTATCAAAGTTGTGTCGAATCACCAAGCCGGCAGACTCAAACTGGGTCAAAACTCGGTAGACCGTAGCAATACCCACATCTTCTCCCGCCTCGATCAAGGCGCGGTAGACATCTTCCGCCGTCATATGGCGAAGTTCGGCACTTTCAAGGAGCTGCAGAATCTTCACCCTGGGCAATGTTACCTTTAGACCGGCCTTGCGGAGTTCCTGATTTTCACCTGGCATAGGGCAAGCCCCTTCTCACTCATCAGTTGAGGGGGTATTATCCACCTTCACATGTCTGACTGGAACCCCAAGATGCCGTTTAAATCTTCCATCGCCCTGCTTATTGTCGCATTTACCCTGACGGGCTGTTCCTATTTTCAGTTTCCCGGGGTTCACAGGGTTGAGGTACAACAGGGCAATATCATTACCCAGGAGATGGTTGATCAGCTGCGTCCAGGCATGACCAAATCTCAGGTGCGCTACATTATGGGCACCCCCATTATCGCCGACACCTTTGAGCAGGATCGCTGGGACTATTATTACAGCCGCAAAAAAGGCAGCGACAAGGAGGAACGCGAGACTGTCACCGTTTACTTTATCAACGGCAAACTGAGCAGTATTCGTGGCGACTATGCTCCCGGCGGCGGAAAAAGCAACTAGGCAGAAGCTGTTGACACTCTTTGAATTATCGCCGCTATGACCATAGGAATTAAAAGACAGGATTTCGAGCCCAAGCCGATCCTTGCAGAACTTGTTTCCATGCTGCAATCAGCCCCCTACGTCCAAGCACTGGGTATCGAATTATTGGAGTGCGGCGGCGGCCACGCGCTGACGCGCATGCGCGCCAATGCCCGCAACGCGGTGTCGGCAAGCGACCCCAGAATTGCCCCCATGGCGCTGCTCGGCCTTATCGACCACTCCGCAGGCTTTGCCATGGCCGGGCTTATAGAGCCTGACACTGGCCTTTCCACCTTTGACATGAGGGTGGATTTTGCCCATCAAAACCCCATTGCCAAAGAAGTGCTGACCGAAACCAGAATTGTGCTCAAGGACGCTTACAGCTTTACCTTTCAAAGCTGGACCCTGGATACCGAGGGCGCCACAGTGGCCATCGGCGCTGGCTTGTTTCGCCTGGGTTCGTTTCCCGGCAGCATTGCACCAGGCCAGGAATTGCGCACCGACAATGGCAGTCACAACGGTGCCAACTGCCTGACAGAAACCCTCGGCCTTGAAAACAGCGCCACCGGGTTGTCGCTGAAGGCAAATCAACACAGCAATATAGGCTGGCACCTTGCCAATGCCGTCCACGGCGGCGCCATCGGCGCCCTGTTGATGGCGAGCTGCCAGCAACGGGCAGAAATGGATGGCGAAATCGCCGCAGGGAAACGCCTGGCGTCATTGCATATTCGTTATCTGCGCCCGGCAAGAGGGCTGCTACCACTGCTGGCCAACAGCCAGATCGGTCGCCAGGGACAGGCTGCAAGTTATATCGAAGCCAGCTGTTTCCACGAACAGGGCAAGGACATAGCCACCGCCGAAGCGACCTTTGTGCAGTGCTAACTGCCCCTTAAAACTGCACAGCGCTCAGCTGTCGCGAGTTTTCCTGGTTTTTTCAGCGCGCTGCTTGCGCACCTCCTTGGGATCGGCCAAAAGAGGGCGATAGAGTTCAACCCTGTCGCCCGGCTCGAGAATATAATCCTTGGCCGCCGGCATGCCCTTACTGCCCAGGGGTTGGCTGAAAATACCCATGGCCACTTCGGCAAGGTTTATATTCGGAAACTGCCCAACAATACCGGATTGAGCCACCGCATCGTAGGCGGATGTGCCTCGAGCCACCTTGAGCTTGATGATTTGCTGCTTTTCGGGCAAGGCATAGGCAACTTCAACAGCAATCAGGTCATCAGTACTGGTCATCATTTTGTTCCATACAGAGCATCAGCGCGCCCGGAGAGGGCACTGACGATATTATTGATCACGCTGGCAAAAAGACTGGTCGCGGCCACGCCAACCAACTGGCTATTTGCCTCAAATTCGAGATAAAAACTCACCTTGCTGGCATTTTCCGTTAGCACCTTGAACTCCCAGGCGCCGCGCAATTGCTTGAAGGGGCCGCTGTGCAACTGGAGCCGAATTTCCTCCCCGGGCTTAAGGCTGTTGCGCGTAGTAAAACTGTAATTGACCCCGCCCTTGCGCAAATCGAGACGCGCCACCATAAAGTCATCGCCCTGCTCCAACACCTGAGCGCCACAGCAACCTTCCAGATACTGGGGATAAGCCTCGATGTCATTCACTAGCAAATACATATTTTCGGCGGAGTGCATCACCAGGGCACTGCGCTGGATAGTTGTCAGCATAAATTGAAAACCTTAAAAATCTGCCGGCCTAAGAAAACTTATTGTACAAGCCCATAAAAAAAATAATGGCGATGGCTAGAGGCGACACATAGGCGAGCAACCAGCGCCACAACCTCAGCATGCGCGGCGCATTATCACCCACGGCGACAATGGCAACATCCCTATCCCTTGTCAGTACCCAGCCGACAAAAACAGCAATGAAAAAACCAGTGAGCGGCAGCATAATACTGGAAGTGACAAAATCCATAATATCGAAGAAAGTGTTGCCGCCCAGGGTGACATCCTGCCAGCGATTGAAGGAAAACACGGTTCCCAGGCCGATTACCCAGGCAATTGTCCCCAAAAACAGATTGGCGGCAATACGACCCACGCCAAGGGATTCAATCATCCAGGCCACGGCGGGCTCAATGAGCGAAATGGACGAACTCCAGGCGGCCACTGTCACCAGCACAAAAAACAGGGTACCAAAGAAAATGCCGCCGGGCATACCGCCAAAAACCACCGGCAGTGACTGAAACATCAAACTTGGCCCCGCGTTCGGCTCCATCCCCGGTGTGGCAAAAACGATAGGAAAAATCACCATACCCGCCATCAGCGCCACCAGAGTGTCAAAAAGGGCAATAGTCACCACGGTTTTGCCGATGGGCGCCTTTTCCGGCATATAGGCGCCGTAGGCCATGATGGCGCCCATTCCCAGGCTCAGGGTGAAAAATGCGTGCCCCAGAGCCTCCAGCACTCCGGCCCAGCTGAGATTTTCACTGCGAAAACTGAAGAGAAAATTTGCCCCCGCAGCCATATCGCCTTCCTTGGCGGCAAAAAACAGCAGCGCCACCAACAATAAAAAAAGCAGTGGCATCAACAGCCTGACCGCAACGCCCAAACCCTTGGTGACACCGCCTATAACCACAATCATCGTCAAGCCCATGAAAATGGTTTGCCAAAATATCAGCTCCTTCGGGTTCGCCAGCAAGCCGGAAAACGTCGCCGCTGCATACCCGCCTGTCGCCCCTTGCAGCCTGCCGCTGGCCATCTCGACAATATAATGAAGCGCCCATCCGGCAATAACTGCGTAATAGGACAAAATCAGGAGCCCAGCGACGACGCCGACCCAGCCGATACAATTCCAGGAGCGATGATACCCGGCATCTGCGGTCAGTTTGCGCATGGCATTAATGGGGCTCATACGCCCCAGTCGACCCAACATGACTTCCGCCATCATCACCGGAATGCCCACCAACAAAATGCATCCCAGATAAACCAGCACAAAGGCGCCGCCGCCATTTTCACCGGCAATGTAAGGAAATTTCCAAATATTGCCCAAGCCCACTGCGGAGCCTGTGGCCGCCATGATAAACGTCCATCGACTGGCCCAGGTGCCATGCACAGAGCCTGACGGCTGACTTGCCGACGCGAGCCCTGATCCCGTTCCAGAACTTGTCATAAACCAACCCATTTGCAATTTTGGCGATTGTAACCCGTGTCCCAGGGGAGCAAAACCTTATAACAACTGTATCTAGGCAAACCCTGCGCAGGTATAATCGCGCCATGGCAAAGAAACCCAACACATCCAAATCCGGTTCCGGCACTATTGCCCAGAACAAGCGCGCCCGCCACGACTATTTCATCGAAGAAAAGTTTGAGGCCGGTCTCTCCCTGCAGGGGTGGGAAGTAAAAAGCTTGCGCCAGGGAAAAGCCCAACTGACCGACAGCTACGTCATTTTTAAAAATGGCGAGGCCTGGTTGCTGGGCGTACAAATTTCGCCGCTGCAAACCGTATCCACGCATTTTGTCGCCGACCCAACACGCAGCCGCAAACTACTGCTCAACCGCCGCGAAATTGACAAGATTTCCGGCGCCGTGCAACAAAAAGGCTACACCTGCGTCGCCCTGGCTCTTTACTGGAAAGGGCATATGGCAAAGTGCGAAATAGGCCTGGCCAAAGGCAAGGCCGACCACGACAAGCGGGAAACAGTCAAAGAGCGGGACTGGCAGCGCCAGAAACAACGCATCATGCGCCATTCCGCCTGAGATCCACACCCGGTCTTTAACGGTGCTAGGCGCCAACACAAACCCGGTTTCTGCCCGCCTGTTTGGCCTTGTACATCGCCTTGTCGGCATTGAGCAGCATGGCTTCCAAAACCGGCTTTTTACTCCATGCCACCCCCAGGCTGGCGGTAATCTTACAATCCCCCAATTGCCCCGAAACAGATTCCCCTTCAATGGCCTGACACAGCTTTTCTGCCACTGTCCGCCCGCCCTCCTCCGAGGTGTTGGGCATTAAAATTGCGAACTCCTCCCCACCAAGGCGGGCGCAAACATCCGACTCCCGCACCATTTTTTCAATAATTCTCGAAGTGCGCTGAAGGACAAAGTCGCCCATGGCGTGACCATAGGTGTCATTGACGCGCTTGAAATGGTTCAGGTCGAGAATAATAAGGGCAACAGACTGCTGATTGCGCTTGCAAAGGTTTATGAGGTGCTCTGCCAGCTCCATAAACGGCCTGCGGTTACTCAGCCCCGTGAGCGCATCCGTTCTGGCAATACTCTCGGCATCCTCTTTCGCCACCTTTAATTCATGGGTCAGCAAAAAACTCTGCTGAAGCGCCGAGGACAGAACTTTCGTTGCCTTCATGGCAGACACCAGATAAACCAACGCCGCGATCGCCATCAACACGGGGGTAACCCCTTCCTGCGCCAGCATCCACAGCGTCATCGGCACCAGCATGACAACCAGGGTAATCAAAATGAAGCTGCGGATTGCGTAATAGACAGAGAGCGCCCCGCCAGACATGCCCATCAAAAAATAATAAACAATCGTCTGATAGAGCAGGGAATCCTTCGGCATGACAAAGAGCAGCCCTACGCCCCAGACCAGAGAAGACAAGGTCAAAGTCACAATATAGGGCACTTTCCAGGCCAGAATTTCCGCACCATCGGGAAGGATACGGAAATAGGCCGCAAACAGAATCAGGCGAATAACTGAAACCACGGCAATTGCCAAAAACCAACTGAGCACACCGGGCGCCTGATTGCTGAACCACAAAATAGCGGCGAGCATAGCCGCTATTACGAAGCTGGCATAAACAGCAGTAAACGACTGCCGATAAAGCAGCTGCAGCTTGTCGATGAGCACAAGGGTATCGAGGGGCAGATGCCTGGGGACGTTATCCTGTATGATCCATTGCTTCACACCAAAAATCTCAGCCTGTTCACCCTCTACGCCGAAGCGGCTTCCCTCAAATCATATAGCGACTTGTCTGGCTCGCCTACCAAATTTCCTGCACATACCCCGGAAATTCCGCAGCACAGCTCCAATCCCAGCGATCTCGACGGGAAAACCGATGCCCATGGCCCAACCTACGAGCCAGGCGAATATTCCAGCAACCACTGAGAGATTGTGATAGAATGCCCCTTGAAATTTTCGAAAATGACTCAACTCTATTCGATACAAGGTTTCAAAACTGAAACAACGTACAAGGGGGCGTTTTGGGATTCGACGCTGGTTACAAAACCCGATGTGCATGCCGAGATGGCGACCAATCTCGTAAATCCAAAGTCGCAAGCTTATAGTTGCCAACGACGACAACTACTCCGCACTCGCTGCTTAATACCCAGTAGGGTGCCGTCTGACCGGAGCCGTGCTTATGCGTCCGGAGCTGGAACTTCCTCGGAAGGGAAAGCGCTCAGGCGTCGATCCTCATAAGCTCGCAACAAAGCTCGTCCGGGGCGGCGTTGCTAAAACCTAACCGGAATCGCAGTCGGTTTTCCCTGCCCTTCGGGTAGCTTACTGCTAAAACCAAAGACGTGGCTAAGCATGTAGAACAGACGGCAGAGGGCTGACGGACGCGGGTTCAACTCCCGCCGCCTCCACCAACACCAGGTTTTAGAAACACTTAAAACTAGGGAAGGAAGCATAGTTTTGGCATTTGCCAACATTATGGTAGTTAGGGAAGCATAGGTTTGGCAGAAGCAGAGCTAAATCTAACAGCCTAAAAAGACAAAGGCCTGATGAATCAACGCATTACGATTTATCAGGCCTTTCTTTTTTGATTTCGAAATTACAAACTTTTTCGGCTTGCGACCTATTTGCCGCTAAGCGTTAATCTTCCATTCCGCTTTAAGTCTCTTCACCGTATGTTCCCACTTGGGGGTACGAGGCCTGGCAACCGAGTTTTGGTTCCCAAACAGCCCAACCTCATTCACTGCTTGAGATTCTGGCACCTGGTGAAGCCAGGAAACGGGCACGAAATACTCGGCTTCATCCTCACCACAGTCTGAAGCCAGGCTGTATTCGCCTTTCAGATGCAATTCAGGGGTGATGAACTCATCGGCCATCACGGCATGGCCTGTTACTTTGCCCACTCCCACATAACCAGTACCAGGGATATTCACCCACACTCGATCGCCTGGCTTAAGCATAAACAATGTCTTGCTGTACCAACGCCCACCGCCAGCCGAAATGAAACCATGATTAATAGCGTCCTCCCAGCTTCTACCTCCGGGCCCGGCACCAAAGCTCGCGTAGAATTCGCCATTCCACTCACCTTTTTGGCGGGTGTTAACAGCATGCTCTTCGGTTTCGACAGGGTCGATCATCCAAGCGCGACTTAGATACTGATTATCTCCGTCCTGGAAAACCGAGAAAAACACGGCGTTGACAGCCACACTGGCCTTGTCATTCAGGTAGTTGATAATGCGCTCCGTGCTTGCATCCAGCTCAGCCGCAACAATCACCATTTGATGAGAGCTATTAATATCGTCCTCTACCGGCAAAGCTCCAAATCGCGCTTTAAACGCCTCATCGAAACTCTTCTCGGGCAAAACATTTCTTTCAGCAAATTCCGAATAGATCTGAACAAACTTTTCTGAGGGCAGGTGTTCTACCCAAGCGGCATAGTCGATTGCTTGCGCTACAACATCTCGTGGCGTCTTGTGTTTTTTCAATTCGATAATGATAACAGAGCCAGTGGCATCAATAGCGAGCAGGTCTATGTACTTACCAAAGTCGGTGTATACTTGGCGACCGATCAACAGCCAACCACTGTTAAGAATGGATATATCACGAGTAATCTGCTCTTCCAGCAACGCTTCACTATCCAACCTGATGGCGACCAAAGGCTGAGGTTTCTCGCCAATCTTCCAGATACCATGTTGAACTGCCATAAAATTACCCCAACTATCCCCTGGCCTCTGATACTACCTGGAAGCAACTTTGCTCAATAAATTGCCGCCATTTTTTCTGATAGATCTTAGGCTTCATCAATATAGCTTCATCGGAATGCGATTCATCGCCAGACACACTGATGCCATGCCCTGTTATCACACCACCATGTTCCGTCAAAATACAACGATTATGAAAAACATCGTTGTTTGCAGTCTCTCTTAGCTCGAATACTTCGAGCTGTAGATTGGATACATCACCCGTCAGACCCTGAAGTATCTGCTGCCTAACGTGATCAGCGGATGGACTACCATTACCACTGTAACCGCTACCGCGTTTTTCTTTATAAAACAGCACAATCGCCGGCCCCCCCTCAGAAACACGATTGTTCGTAATGGACTGAAGCATAAACTGGATAAAATTAATGGCTTCAACAGTCCATCCAAAGGGATCAATAATTGCGATTTTGTCGTCAGCTAAACGAATCAGGTTCAGGACAGCAGGAAGCAGCCCCTCATTCGTTCGCGAAAAATTTACCTGACCAGGGTGATTCCATCTGCTTCCTTGTGAATACATCGAGGCTGGTGTGACATTATTTCCCGCTTGGATCTCAGTTGAAGATAAGATCACATCAAAAGGAGCTCTGCGATTCTCAACGACCGCGGCCTCAGCCCACTCAGCTACATTCTGAATTTGAACATCCCGTACAACGATTGACTCAACGACTTTAAGAACCATCTCGGTGTAACGCTGCCCGGCCAACGACTGCTCATCCTGCGGGCTATGCTGTAGTAAATAACTACGAAGTTTAGACGCCTTTTTCTTTGGAAAGCTGCTTACAATCCGGGGAGTGCCCAAGCCATATTCTCTAAGAAACTCAGCGTAATCACGATCATTTGATGCCCACGAAGTTAACACCGCTGGCTCAAGCGCATACTCGTAGATCATTACAAAAGCTCCTCACGACGCTCCACAAAGAAGCCCTGAGGCCAGCGATCAACAAATTCACCATCCTCATCCACGCGGATGCGTTTGGTCACAACACCATTTTCGGTAGGCTCCAGATAAACGATTGAGACGTCGTCTTCCTCGATTGGTTGATAATTCTCTGGCAGCTCCTCATCTGCAGTCTGCCGTATACGCTTCAAAAGGCGAAGAATGATATGTTCACTGTGCGTTTCAATCAGGAATGAATGCTTTTTCTTAGCCCTAAGAAAGACATCAGCTAGCTCCACCTGAAAGCGGGGATGAATGTGCAACTCTGGTTGCTCGACGCTTATAAATGCAATATCGTCATGATTTGCAGCAACCACTATGGGCAATACTTGCGATATTCCCGTTCCCAACTGGTTCGCTGACAGCAGAATATTTGTACGCAATTCTTTAAAGTAAACATGGCGCTTGCTGAACAAGCCAAGATCCCCCTGGTCACTGGCTGCGTCCAAACTTTCTGCTATTGATTTATTGATGATCTCATAGCCTGCATCCAGCTTATCGCTGGACGCGAACCACTCGCTTGTGTTTCTGATCAACTTTCTAATGGATTCGTCACTTTTCGGGTCTTTATGCAGTAGATCCCAGGCAGCGGAACCGTCTACCCATTCCTTTTGCTCAGGATGAGGATTTGGAACGTAATCATTATCAGGAACCACTCGAAGCGGGCCGATCTGAACACTTTTATCCAAGTATTCCAGAAGCTTATCCAGAGGCAATACGAACGCCTGGCTCAGAACTTCCCGCACTACCAAATAGTTAAAGTGCTCTTCCAGCTCATCAAAGTCCTGACCCACCAAGTTAGTGACAATAGGAACACCTAGCAAAGGTACAGCACCACTCCGACAGGCTAAAGCAATAGGTGCAATACGATTGACGAAGTCTGCTCCCGACAAATCTTTATCGGATACCGCAGCTGTAGAAGCAGGATTAGGGTTCAATTGATTCAGTACTTGCTCAAACTCCGTATGGTACTCATCAGCTTCTAAAGGCTCTCTTGCATCAGCATCACCATACTGGCCAGCTAGCCAATCGTCATTGTTGTGAGGCACAAGCAATGGATGTTGCGTATTGAGTTCCCGAATCAGCGTGTTTTTCTGATCCTCCGATGAGTTTATACATCCCACATACACATCGTTTGCCCAAACGCGGTAACTCTTTACATAAGCCTGTTTGAAACGTTCTGACCAGGCTATCTCAAACTCTATCGATCCAGATTCTATACTACCGCCAAAGTCATTCATCAAAACGTAGGAAACGTTTTGAATATGGTTTGCCATTTCATCGACATTGGCGCCATAGTAAACAAAGGGCGTTTTGCCCGCAGCATAATCTAGACGAATTCGAATGGTTTTCTTGAGATCCTGCCCATGAACCAGTGCGCGGAATCCACCTATGGTCTTGTTACCCAAAGCATCTAACTTTTGAGGATTGCAATGCCCTTTCTTCAAAATCTGCTGTACATAAGCCAGTGCCATCAGGACAGAGCTTTTACCCACGCTGTTAGGCCCAAACAAAAGCGTTACAGGCGCGATATCAATCGACTGCGAATCTTTGAACGATCGAAAATTAGTCAGGCTAATCTTGGTGATTTTCATAATTTTCTAATATTTAGATGTAGTGTTTAAAAGGTAATGGCGGCAGATCGTGCTCTATAGGAATCGCTGTCAGTATCTCGCCAACGTGGTCGGCAAAACGCAAAGTCACTGGCTCTCCATCGGCGAAATCACAGCGGTTAAAGTTCACTTTTGTCAGTCCCATTATGTCGGTCATAACCTGTTGGAGATCAGCTTCGCCATGGCATATATCTATCGCTAGCGGATTGGGAACTTCTCTGCCTTGATAGGTTTGCAACCGCGGAACGAAGCCTTTAGTCCACAAGTAGCCTCGACGTGGGTGTAACTGCAAATAGCTACCCCGAATCACAGGATGTTGATTGGCGCTATAAAGCTTAAAGCGTCCCTCTTTACTGATTCGAATGCTAACGATATTGGTTTCAGGCGGTACACCTTCACAAAACCCCTGCCACTCATCTTCATTAATGCGAGTGGTTCCGTGGATAAATAATTCCTTGGGTGCGAAGCCATGCTCACGGGTATAGGCCTCAACCACCTTTTCTGCAATTTGGCGCGCTTTCTCTTTCGGTATATGAAATTCTCTTGTTTCTTCTGAATACCATGGCCCGACGGCACCTCTGAAGACGACGCCATCGCCTGAGTCCAAAAACATTTGTGCACCACAACAAGCGTTGCGCGCGTCGTGACTGGTTTGATCGAGTTTAAATACCAAGCCAACGTAACAAACACCGGGGCGAACATTCGCCAAACGCCAAGGCCGGCTAGATGCTTTAAAGTAGGCTGTCGTGCACAGGTTCCAAGCGACAGAAGCTGGGTCTTGCAGCTGGCGTGTCTGATGACCATTAACAACAAAGTGCTCCGGCGCCAGCGTCGTTTCCCGAACAACCTGAACGACGGCTTTTGTGTCCAGTAATCTCGCTTTCAGTTGATTGTGAAAATTTCGCTCATAGCTATAAAGCTCGGCGACCTCATTGTCTTCTGCAAATAGCGAGGGTTCAGAGGCAAGTTTCTTGGCCAATTTAGCATTCATCAGGCTCGTAGCGTCTTCTGCTACACTACCCGGAACGCGGGATTGAGGGCGTCCATATTTGAATACCTCTTCAGGAATCACCACGAACCAGAGGTCAATTCTGGAGTCTTCTTCATTGATATAGCGGCGAATTTGCTCATCAAAGAGGCTAACGCAGTTATAAATGGCCTGAAATGGATCTCTAATGCGAATAGTTTCCAGAATCGTGCTCTCTGGGATTTTTAGTGCACAGGTGGGCGTTTCAGGCCATTGACTGTTGAATACAGCCTCAAAACCAGGGAAAGGGATGTGATGCGTTGCTTCCGACTCGGTTAATACAGGTAAGTTGATTTTCCTTACCCAGTCTTTATAAAACGCAAAACCTTTTGGTGAACCGATAAAGCCAACACGCAGAACCGAGGGTTTTTGAATATCATCGCTCGGGCCAAACCAAAGCAGTCCATCTTTCGCAAAAGTAGCACGCTGATCATGACCAAAACAAAGGTCTGGCTCCTCGATGAGCCCAATTTTAAAATCCGATTTCGTCACAGTGTTTCATCCTCAAATGACAATTCAAAATCTGAGTCGTCATCTACTGTAACATCCATTTCTGCTTCGGATCTTCCTGAAGACGGCTTCTCTGGTGTTGCTCCCACCAATGAGAAATCAGCATTTATCATCATTGGTCTGGCCTCGAATAAAAGCGTTTGGGATTCACTCACGGGAATGCCTAATTGATTTTGTTCATTAGTGAGCAAGTGCATGTAAAGTAGCAGCAAATCGCGCCAACGGTCATTCCACCAGTTTTTACAAAAACCTCTTCGCAGGCGGTGCATTTTGGCTTTGTCGTCAAGTGGGTTTAATCCGTCTTGAGTGAAAACCACATGGGGAATCAAACTCACTCTAGAGTGAACTCCCCAAGAGGGCTTGGCTTCTATGGCGTAATGCCAATACACATTATTTTTACCGCTGAAATTGATTAGCTTCTTCTTGCGCAATACGCCATAAACATCCGGGAATTGCTGAAAGCCAGAAAAGCCTTCTTTATTAGGAAAAAACCAAGCGCTTTTGCCACTAGCAAGCTCATAGCGGTGAAGCCCCAATGCGCGCATGTGTTTGTTCCAAGCATCCAGCATCACAAAATTCAGCTTTTTAACAACTTCACCGCGAAGAAATTTGGGGTGATTTCTGGGTCCGTTGGTTAATACAGCATCCAAATCTAATTTTGGCGCAGCCATCGCCGAGATATGCCGTGGTAATGCGGCCTGAAGCGTTTGCGCATCGACAAAACCGGCGAGCATTCCACCCCATTCGAACCATGGGTAGGTGAAACTCTCTAACTGTTTTCGCCAGGCTTTAACATCGCCGGGAAGTCTAAAAAAATTTAACGCATTCGGGCCAGATTCGAGGTTAAGCCAGTTACTTAGCAGTAGCTCAGGCTCTTGCTCTACTCGCAGCGCGGGTCGCGCCAGTTCCGAAAGTTTGTCACCCAAATTTAGAGTCAGTTTTTCCTTCGGCACATCATCGCGATCTAGTCGTTCGGTTAGCTTTGCAAGTGCAGGCCCCCAGCCTGTCGAAAAGGCAATGATGTTTCGGTCTGACAAATCATAGGGCTGCCCGCCAAACGGCGAGTCGTCGATGATGATGGGGATAATAAAATTCTTGATCTGGTGTTTTTTTTCAGCCTCGAACGCCAGCTCCAGCTCTCGGATTACACCGGGTTTAGAAAGAGACGTTCTCGTAATCACCAAAATAAACTTACAGGTAAATTGGTCGACCGATTGCTCGATATCGTCCCACCATTTCTCGCCACCAAACAGCTTAGTTACATCTGACCATACCTGATACCCAACAAGCTTCAGCCGAGTGCTTAGCCACAAGGTAAAGGTATTGTCCTCTGGTGTAGCATGACTAATAAAGATTAAATCCCTTTTATTTTTTGGCATGGGTTACATAGCCCTCCGCCGAAAATCACCAAGTCTTTTCGGGTCATGATAGGTCGCTACCGGTGGATTGATTTGGATTTCGTTGATCATATCCTGTCCTTAGAGCTCGCCAGAGAAGGCTTTTTGGCTTAAGGCAGAAAAACAAGATTGAGTTTCTCCTGCTGACTCTGTCAAACCTTGAATGAGTTGAAAGGTTTTCTCTCTAATTTTTTCAAACTTATTTTGAAGCTCAATTGGTGGAAGCGGTATGGGAGCGTCAAGAATCATTGATTGATTAATAAACGGAAGATCAAGCCGGGTTACAGTATCCCTAATTGGAGAGTGCATAAATGCATAAGCAAGGTATACCGGGTTATACCTACCGCTATCAGTAACTTGGACGACGATAGCGTTGTCTGTCACCCACGCTGGCCCAGACGTAAGATTCGTAATAGCGCATTGTTGACCAACACGCCCTAGCACGATAACAGGCTCATCATATAAGCTACTCGTTGCGTAACCATTAATTCCATTCCCCCCATATATTGGAATTTCAGTGGGTATTTCGGAAAATACATCCCTACTAGATTTACCACTAGATGCCGACACATAACCTCTGCAGCCTAAAAACTGATATTTCGATTTTCTCGCAGGAATATCACCAAACATATCCAGAAACACGGCGCGGAGGAATTCGTCGGCGATCTGGATGGCTTGCTGGCGCTTGCGGCGGATGGCATCGGCTTTGTCGAGGATTGCGGCGATGCGTTTTTGTTCGGCTAGGGGTGGGAGGGGGATTTCCCACTCATCGATATGAGACCTACTTACTTGTTTGAATGTTGAGCCCGTTCCTTTTGCGGACAACTGGTTTTTGTTAGCACCAATAAAGTGCCACAAATAGTTCTTATCTAACACATTAGCAATTGGTCTTAGTCCAGCTACCCCCCGACCAAGGCAATACTCTTTGTTACTCCAATTCAAATCGCCAATAGTTGCCCTGATACAAAGAATAAGGTCATCGATCTTGGAAATCTTTGAAGCCTGTGTTGTATATTTTTTGGGCTCGGGCGTCGTCTGACCAAAATCGCCAGCTCCTGCTATCAGAGCAAGCCCTTCACCATTCTCATTGTATGAACTTCCTACTGGTGCTTGCCCCATAATTATTTCGCACACATTAGAGAGTGGAACTGTTTGAAGGCTCACAGCATCCCCTCCAATTCATCCAGGTCGGCCATAATCTCGCTTTCCAATGCTTTTAGCTTTTTCAGAATTTTCTTAGGGTCATCGTATTGCTCTTCCTCATACACCACTTCTTTATAGCGGTTGATGGAGAGGTCAAACTTGTTGTCGGCGATGTCCTTGGCGTCGACCACAAAGGCTTTCTGAGTTTTGTCGCCAAAAGCCATGTTGATTTCTTTCGCCGACGCATTCACCTCAACCAAGGCGCGGTAATGCTTCCACTTAGCAATGGCGTCAGGCAGGTCGTTACTGCCTTCACCCTTCAACTCATTACGCTTGTCGTCCAGTGAGTAGCCATCGGCTTGTAGATCGTAAAACCAGACCCGTTCAGTGCTGCCGCCTTTGGTAAACATCAAAATCGCTGTACTCACACCCGCGTAAGGTTTGAATACGCCACTGGGCAGGCTAACGATGCCTTCGAGCTGGTTGTTTTCAATCAGCTCCTGACGCAGTTGCTGGTGCGCTTTGGATGAGCCAAACAGTACGCCATCTGGCACGATAACCGCTGCACGGCCACCAAGCTTGAGCGCACGCAGAATATGCGCCACAAACAGCAACTCGGTCTTTTTGGTTTTTACCAGGCCGAGCACATCCGGGTTGGTATTGGTTTCATCCAGGCTGCCTTTGAATGGCGGGTTGGCCAGAATCACATCGAAGAAGTTTTCTTCCTGCTCGGGGAAGTTTTCTTTGATGGATTTACTCAGTGAGTCTTGGTACAAAATATTGGCGCCATTCACCCCGTGCAGGGCCATATTCATGCTGCTGACGCGGAGCATGGTAGTATCGAAGTCGAAGCCCCAGAACATGTTTTTGTTAATATGGTCTCGGTAAGGCTCTAACAGGTCACCGGTGTAGTGTTTGTTGCCTTCTTCATCTTCAAAGATACCTGCCTCACTGGAATGTACGCGGTTAAGGTACTCCATGGTGCGGGCGAGAAATCCGGCCGTGCCACAGGCCGGATCGCAGATGCTCTCGGTAGGCTGCGGATCAACCAGCTCGATCATGGCGTCGATGATGTGTCGCGGTGTACGGAACTGGCCGTTAATGCCAGCGGTGGTGAGCTTGCTGAGCAGGTATTCGTAGATATCGCCTTTTACGTCGCTTTGGGTGAGCGGCAGCTCGTCCACCATTTCTACAGCGCTGACCAGTACCGATTCGTTTTTGATTTCGAGGTCGGCATCTTGCATGTATTCGCCGATATGGCCTAAAGCCTCTATGGCGCTGCCATCACTGCCTAGTCCATCTTGCTCTGACCTGGTCAAGATTTTCTGAACACCTCAGTTAAGCAACTTTTCTCACTTCCGCCATTTCTGCCTCATACTGATTCGGGCTTTTGTACCCCAAGTACGAATGCAAACGGCGGCTGTTGTAAAACA
>JALOAH010000058.1 GCA_023228865.1 Porticoccaceae bacterium
TTGGCAAGGCCATGGCCAGGACGTGAAGGTGTGACAGGACTGCAACCACTCGCGGCTCTTCGACCTGGAGTGTTGGATTCGTCGCAACGCGAAGGTTTTCCAGGGCGCGAGCCAGCCCCAGGCTCTGATTCATATGCCCCGGCTTGCCGTCGCTTATCACCCAGATGGCAGCGATGCTTTTCTCCACGCAAAGATGTGTTTCCAGGGAAAGGCGGGGCACCCTCAAGTTTTTCAGTGCTCCCGTCAACGAAACCAGCCCCTGGCCAATAGAGGCTGAATAGTACAACAATCGCTCCCAAACACCCACAATTGAGCCCAGATCCCGGCAATCACGAGGCTTCAGGATTCCAATTTAGGAACGTGGGGATTACAATCCCCAGCTTTCGCGCGCGCGTCATCACCGGCCAAATTCAGGGTACTGGATGGCGAAAATCCACTATGGCAAGCCGCGCCCCGTCCCTTTGTTGAGGTTCGTCCCCTATGTCCGCTTTTGGTTCCGTGTTCATGCCTGAAATGGCTATCGCCTGGTTTGATGGTTCCGGCTGGAGCAATGCTGAAATTGTTCCCAGCGACAGCCTGACCCTCCATCCCGGCGCCCATGTCTTTCACTATTCGAGCACCTGTTTTGAAGGACTGAAAGCCTTCCGTCACCCGGACAACTCCATCAAGATCTTTCGCATGGACAAGAACATTGCCCGTTTCGTCAACAGCAGCCGCATGATCGAGCTGCCCGCTTTTGACGAGGCCATGACCACAGGGATGATTCTCGACATCCTCCGCCACTGCGCCGACCACGTCCCCACAGCGCCGGGTTCCATGTATATTCGCCCCACCCATATAGGCACGGAGCCGGTGATTGGCAAGGCCGCAGCGCCCTCGCTGACATCCTGTCAGTATGTGTTGCTCTCTCCCGTGGGCAGCTATTTTAGTGGCGCTCCTGATTCCACCCTGCGGGTTCTGCTGGAAGAAAGCGCCATGCGTTGCGCCCCTCATATGGGCATGACCAAAAGCGGCGGCAATTACGCCAGCGCCCTGGGTCCCACCCTCAAGGCCAAGCGCGAACTCAAGGTTGACCAGGTGCTGTTCTGCCCCAATGGCGATGTCCAGGAAACCGGCGCCGCCAATTTTCTCCTTATTGACGGCGACACCATTGTCACCAAGGCGCTGGACAGCACCTTCCTCCACGGCGTTACCCGGGATTCCATTCTCACCCTGGCGCGGGATATGGGCATGGATGTTCAGGAACGCCAACTGACCATTGCCGAGCTTCTCGAACGGGCGGCAAAACCCGGCTGCGAAGCGGCGCTGTCAGGCACCGCCGCCGTCCTGACCCCCGTGGGCACCCTGGTGCACGACGGCAAGGAGTACAGCGTCGGCAACGGCAAACCCGGCGCCACCACAGCGAAACTGCGCAAGGCGCTCAACGATATTCAGTGGGGACTCGCAGAGGATCACCACGGCTGGCTGACCAGCCTGTAAAAAACCCGCGCTGGGAATACCGGCGCGCAATCATCGGACTTGGGGAAACCCTGATTAATTCTGTTTTCGTCACTCCCGGGTAGGCGGTAGCCCAGAAAAATCAATCGCTTATAGATTCCTGCCTGCGCAGGAATGACATTAATCAGAGCTTCCTTAGCAGCATCGACCCCCAACCTATCAAGAATTGTTCCATGGCCTATCTGCTGTGGTCATCAGTGCTCCATGAAAAACAATGAATACCTTTGCTTTCAGAAACAGCGTCCGTCAGCTGCCCCTATTGACCGCCAAATAACTGCTCCCATATTGCCACCACCTGTCGCCGGCAGTCGCTGGCGCGCTGCCAATCTCCGTTTTCGGCGTCGATGGTGCTGGGCTTGCCCTGCAGATTGAGGCGATGCCCCAGACTGCGCAGAAAAATGTAGCACTCCTGAAGCTGCACCACCTCCGCCGCAGTCATCAGTGCACAGCTGCCCATGGCGTCGAGAATGCGCATGTTGTCGGTGTACTCGATCAGCGCGGGAAATTCGCTGGCGTAGCGCAGGGCAGAGTACTGAACGATAAATTCAATATCGACGATACCGCCCGCATCCTGCTTGATATTGAAATGTTCCGCGCTGCCAGCGCCGCTGGCTTTTGAACCCAGATGGGCACGCATTTTGTCGCGCATCGCCAGGACATCGGCACAGAGTTTTTGTTGCTCCCGGCGCTGGCATAACACTCGGTCGCGAATCTGGCCAAATTGCGACGCCAGCTGACTGTCTCCGGCCACTGGCCGCGCCCGCACCAACGCCTGATGCTCCCAGGTCCAGGCGTTTTCCAGCTGGTATCTGGCAAAAGCGTCGAGGCTGGTGACCAGCAAGCCGGAGTTGCCGTTGGGGCGCAGACGCGTATCCACTTCGTAGAGGTGGCCACCCACGGTCTGGGTGCTGAGAACATGAATCAGGCGCTGGCAGAGGCGCATAAAATAGCTGTTGTTGTCGATTTTGCGCTCGCCGTCGCTGTAGAGGTTCGGGCTGGCGTTGTGGAGAAATACCAGATCCAGGTCAGAACCATGCCCCAGCTCGATCCCCCCCAGCTTGCCGTAGCCAATCACCAGCAGGCCGGGATCGGGGTCGGCGGCGTCTATTTTGCCGGGGCGGCCGTGGCGGGCGATCATCCACTCCCAGGCCATGGCCAATACCTGGTCAAGAATCACTTCCGCCAGCCAGGTGAGGTTGTCGCTGACTTTCATCAACGGCAATGCGCCCTCCACTTCGCAGGCGGCAATGCGCAGCCCCTGGGCGCGGCGAAAATAGCGCAGGGCTTCCATCTGGGCTTCGAGGTCGTCCGCGGGAATGCGCAGCATCAGCTGGCGCAATTCCTGGGAGATGCTCTGCTTGTTCGCGGGCGTAAACAATGTCCGCACGTCGAGGAGCTCATCGAGCAGTGCCGGATAGCGGCCAATCTGTTCCCCTATCCAGCTGCTCGCGGAGCACAAATACACCAGCTGGCGCAGGGCGTCGGGGTTTTCTGTCATCAGCACCAGGTAGGCACTGCGGCGCAGTATGGCTTCCACCAGGGGAATGATGCGCTCCAGCGCCAGGTGGCCATTGGGCTGTGCCGCACAGTGGCTGAGCAGCAGGGGCACGAAGCGATCCAGGCGTTCGCGCACACTGGCGGTCAGGGCTTTTACTGTGCGGCTTTCCCGCAAAGCCAGAAGCAGGGCGGCGGCGAGATCGGCCTCGGCAAAGCCCATTGCAGCCAAATCCTCGGCAAAAACTCTGGCGTCTTCCGCTCCCAGCCACAGGGCTTTCGCCGCCTGAAGGGGAGCCGCCAGCTGGTGCTCCTGGGGAGATTCGGCGGCAATGCCGGCAAAAATGGTTTTTACCAGCTTGCGATGGCTTTCCAGTTGCCGATAAAACTCCGCCCAGCAGGGGAAACCCATAACCGCAGCGACAATCGCTCGCCCCTGATCATCCACGGGCAGCAACTGGGTCTGCTTGTCTGCCATCCCCTGAATGGCGTGCTCGGTATTGCGCAAAAATTCATAGGCCGACCACAGTTTTTCGCTATCCCCCGGCGGCAGCAGCTGTTCACCGCCAAGCAGCTCCAGAATGATTCGAAGACTGGGATTTTGAAAACGCAGATCCTTGCCGCCACGAATCAACTGAAACGCCTGGGCGATAAATTCGACTTCGCGAATGCCACCGGCGCTTTTTTTAACATCATCGACAACGCCGAGGCGCGCCACTTCCCGGTTGATCAACGCCTTCATATCGCGCAGGGACTGAATCGCCGTAAAATCAATGTATTTGCGGTAGGTGAAGGGGCGCAAAATGGTCATCAGCGCCGCGCTGTCTTGCCCGCGCCCGGCCACTGCCCGCGCCTTGATCATAGCGTAGCGCTCCCAGTCCCGCCCCTGGGTTTGGTAGTACTCCTCCATGGCATCAAAATTGAGCACCAGCGAGCCGCTGTCGCCATAGGGGCGCAGGCGCATATCGACGCGAAACACAAAACCATCCGCCGTGTTGCTGTCCAGAGCCTGAATCAGTTTTTGGGCAAGGCGAATAAAGAATTCCTGGTTGCTGACCTGTTTTCTGCCATTGCGGGTTTCGCCGTCTTCGGGAAAGGCAAAAATCAGATCGATATCCGAGGACACATTCAGCTCCCAGGCACCCATTTTGCCCATGCCGAGCACCACCAGCTGCTGAGGTTCGCCGCTGTATTTGCCCACCGGCGTGCCCAGCTGGGTTTCGATGAGGGGGTGGAGAAACCTGATGGCCTCGCCAATGCAGGCCTCGGCAAGCCGGGTGACATCGCCAGTGGTTTCAAGCATGGCTCCCCGCCGGGCAAAATCCCGCCAGACGATGCGCACCATTTCGCGGCGGCGAAACTGGCGCAAGACGCGGTGCAGTGCCTTTTCATCGTCGGCGCCGCCGACAAGGGCGGCGAGCTTTTGGCGATAGCACTGCTCTGTGTAGGCGCTGCCGAGGTCGCCGCTGGCGCAGAGATTTTCGAGCACATCCGGCCAGGTCAAACAGGTTTCGTAGACGAACTTGCTGCAGCTCCACACTCGAAGTAATTGTGCGGCGAAATCTGCATCCTCAAGCTGTTTAAGCAGCCAGTGGTCGGGGCTGACCCCATGGCGATCACAGAAATTTTCCAGCCGCGCCCTGCCAAGAGCCAGTACGGCTTCGGGCATCTGCTCCGCGTGCAGTTGGGCAATTCGCTTTTTAATATCAACCATCATGATCCGCCGTCACCCGCAATACTTCTTCCACCGAGGTCAGTCCCGCGGCTATTTTTTTGGCGCCGCTCAGGCGCAGGGTTCGCATGCCCTCCTTCAAGGCCTGGGCGCGCAGAACGGCAATATCGGTGTGTTCAGAAATCGCGCTTTTGAGGGCTTTGCTTGCCGGCATAATTTCGTAGATACCCTGACGACCCAGAAAGCCGGTGTTGCGACACTCAAGGCAACCCACCGGCTGAAACACCTGGGGGGGACAGTCAATTCGCCAGGGGCTTACCAATTGCTGCCAGACATTGTCATCCACGGCCGTCCGCTCCTTGCAGTGGGGGCACAACAGGCGCACCAGGCGCTGTGCCATAACCCCGTTGAGCGTCACCCGCAGCAGATGGGCGGGAATACCCAGATCCTGAAGCCGGGTTATGGCGCCGGGAGCGTCATTGGTATGGAGTGTGGACAGCACCAAATGGCCGGTGAGCGCCGCCTGAATCGCCATATCGGCGGTTTCGCCATCGCGAATTTCCCCCACCATGATAATGTCGGGATCCTGGCGCATCAGGGTGCGAATGCCAGAGGCAAAATCCAGCTCAATATTGTGCTGTACCTGGGTTTGGTTAAAGGCATCCACCACCATTTCGATAGGATCTTCCACGGTGCTGACATTGACCTCTTCGGTGGCCAGCTGCTTGAGAGTGGAATAGAGGGTGGTGGTTTTGCCCGACCCTGTCGGCCCGGTAACCAGAACGATGCCGTGGGGTCTGGATACCATCTCCTGCCAGCGCTGGTGATCCTGGCCGGTGAGCCCCAGATCGGTAAAACTGCGCAACAGCACCTCGGGATCAAAGATCCGCATCACCAGTTTTTCGCCAAAGGCGGTGGGCAGGGTAGAGAGACGCAACTCAACTTCACCGCCCTGGGGCGACTGGGTTTTGACGCGGCCATCCTGGGGCTTGCGGCGTTCCGCCACGTTCATGCGGGCGAGAATTTTAAGGCGGCTGACCATGGCCTGCATCACCTGGCTGGGCAGCTCGTAAACCTGGTGAAGAACGCCGTCAATGCGAAAACGCACCTTGCCCTTGTCGCGCCGGGGTTCGATATGAATATCGCTGGCGCGCTGCTCAAAGGCGTACTGAAACAGCCAGTCGACAATGCGAACAATATGCTGATCCTGGGCATCCGGATCTTTTAAGCTGCCCAGGTGCAGCAACTGTTCCATATTGGTGACCGCCGGGCGCACTTCACTGCTCTGTTGTTTGCCCGCCCCCTGTACGGAGCGCGCCAGGGCGTAGAATTCTGTGGTGTATTTGCGCAAATCGTCCACATTGACAACCACTCGCCGCACCGGCTTGCGGCTCACCTGGGCTACGGTGTCGAGCCAGCCCAGCATAAAGGGTTGGCCGGTGGCGATGACCACCTCGCTCTCTGTGACTTCGACACAGAGAATATTGTGGCGCTTGGCAAACTCAAACGACATTACCGCGGTCAGTGCGGGAACGTTGGCCTTGAGGGGATCGATATGCCAGAGGGGCAGCCCGCATTTCTCGGCAAACCAGGAGGACAAGCTCTCCACATCCAGGGTTCTGCCCGCCATTTTGTTGTTTTCCGGCTGGAGGCTGGCGATATAGCTCAGGGGATGCCATTGAAGCTGCTCGCGGCTGCGCTCCTGGCTGCTGATTCTGTTGGCTTCGGCGCGACTGAGCAGGCCGTCGTTGACCAATTCCACGAGCAGCACGGGAACATCGAGAGTGCGCTCCACCCCTTTGGGAAACTGCATAGATTTATCCTTTAGATTGCGTTTCGATTGTAGGGGAATGGCCGACAAAGGCAAAGCCCATTCCCTCAGCGCCAGAGCCTGTCATTCGGCAAATCTTTTGCGGCGGCAATCCGGTAAAAATGGTATTTTTAACGGCGCGGCCAAAAGACTGGGAACAGGTTCTCTCCCCAGGAATGGCAGCGCCAACACTACCAACCAGGTTTGCTCCTGCAAGGCTCGGCCATGAAACTCGAACAGATGATCCAAAACCTGATCGCCACCAACTCGATCAGCAGCACCTCCCCAGGCCACGACCACGGCAACCTGGAGGTGATCGAAATGCTCGCCCAATGGCTCGACGATCTCGGTTTTGCCACTGAAATCATGCGCCTTGACCACCCCCACAAGGCCAACCTTATCGCCACCTATGGCAGCGGTTCCGGCGGCCTGGTACTGGCGGGGCACTCAGACACCGTGCCCTGCGATGAAGCCCTGTGGCAACAAAATCCCTTCAAGCTGACAGAGCGTGATGGCCGCTTCTACGGCCTTGGCGCCGCCGATATGAAAAGTTTTTTTGCCCTCGCCATCGAGGCTTTCAAGCCCCTGGCCGACCAGCATTTCAAACAGCCCCTGATTATTCTCGCCACCGCTGACGAAGAGTCATCCATGTCCGGCGCCATGGCGCTGGTGGAGGCGGGAAAACCTGTAGCCCGCCGCGCCCTGATCGGTGAACCCACCAGTATGAAACCCATTGTCATGCACAAGGGCATCATGGTCGAATCCCTCAGCATCCAGGGTCAGTCCGGCCATTCCAGTAACCCCCACCTCGGCCGCAATGCCCTGCAAACTCTGCAAAAGGTGTTGACCGAGCTCTGCCAAATACAGGCGGAATTGCGCGCCCAGTACCGCTCGCCGCTGTTTGCGGTGGATTACCCCACCCTTAATCTCGGCTGTGTTCACGGTGGCGACAACCACAACCGCATCTGCGGCCATTGCG
This sequence comes from Porticoccaceae bacterium, assembly GCA_023228865.1. The sequence continues at coordinate 7,453 of JALOAH010000058.1, forward strand.
AGCTGGACTTTGAAATTCGCCCCCTGCCCGGCATGGATGTGGTTGAACTCCAGCACATGCTCAACGCCAGACTGCTTCCCCTCGGCGAGGCGGAGGGCACCCCCATCACCCTGAAAAACTTCAGTGTCCCTTCATTTGCCAGCGGCGACAACAGCGCCCTGGCCGCACTGTGCAAGCGCTTGACCGGCCAACCTCCGGAGGCGGTGGCTTTTGCCACTGAAGCCCCCTTCCTGCAACAACTGGGCATGGATGTGGTGGTGATGGGACCCGGCAATATCGATCAGGCGCACCAGCCCAATGAATATCTCGGCCTGGCGCAAATCAACCCCGCAGTGGAGCTGATACGAAAACTGATTATTGACAGCTGTTTGCAGGAAACCCTGTCAGAAGCGAGCTGAGGTATTTATAATCAGCCCATTCATCGCCAGCCATGCGGGATTGCCAGTGACGGACTACGTTAAATTTTTCCGGGACACCTCCCCCTACATCAATATGCACAGGGGCAAAACCTTTGTTGTCGCCGTTGGCGGCGACGGCGTGGTGGACGGCAATTTTTCCCATATCATTCACGATATCGCCCTGCTCAACTCCCTGGGCATTCGCATCGTCCTCGTCCACGGCGCCCGCCCGCAGATTGAGCAGCGCCTTCAGCAGATGGGGCTTGAACCTCATTTTTACAACCAGCAGCGCATCACCGACGAAACCGCCATGGCCGGTGTCAAAGAGGCCGTTGGCAGTACCCGTATTGCCATCGAGGCCATGCTCAGTCTGGGGCTGGCCAATTCCCCCATGCACGGCTCGCGCCTGCGGGTGGTCAGCGGCAACTTTATCAGTGCCAAACCCGTTGGCGTTCGCGACGGCATTGACTTTCATCTCACCGGCGAAGTGCGCAAAATTGACGCCCAGGGCATTTCCCGGCAACTGGACGCCAACGCCATTGTGCTGCTGTCGCCGCTGGGCTATTCCGCCACAGGGGAGGCCTTTAACCTCACCTATGAAAATGTGGCCATCGAAACCGCCATCGCCCTGCAGGCAGAAAAACTCATCCTCTTCAGCGCCGAAGAAGGCGTCCATAGCAGCAGCGACGACCTGATTCGCCTGCTGCCGGTGGATGAAGTGGCGCCGCTGCTGGAACGCCAGGACATGGCTCAAGCCACCAGAACCACACTGGCGGCGGCGCTTTACGCCTGCCGTCGCGGCGTGCCCAGAGCCCACATTATCAGCTACAAAAAAGACGGCGCACTCCTCGGCGAACTCTTTACCCGTGCTGGAGAGGGCACCCTGGTATTGCACCACGGCCAGGAAACCATTCGTCAGGCCGCCATCGACGATGTGCCCGGCCTCCTGGACATTATCGCCCCTCTGGAAGAGGCCGGGGTTCTGGTGAAGCGCTCGCGGGAGCTTCTCGAGCGGGAGATTTCCCGTTTCTATCTGGTGGTGGATGCGGAAAACGTCATTGTCGCCTGCGCGGCGCTGTACCCTTTTCCGGAGCAGAATTCCGCCGAGCTGGCCTGTGTCGCCACCCACGAAGACTACAAAAACCGGGGTTTTGCCGCCAAGCTTCTCGCCCATATTGAAAAACAGGCGCGGGCGCTCGGCCTTGCCAATCTGTTTGTGCTCACCACCCAGACGGCTCACTGGTTTCTCGAGCAGGGCTTTAGCCCCGGCCAGCTGGAGAATCTCCCCAAGGAGAAAAAAGCCCTCTACAACTACACCAGAAATTCAAAAATTTTCTGCAAATCCCTGTAGTTGGCGCAGAAGCCGGGAAAGGAAACCCGGCGCGCACGTTGTCAGTCTTTGGGGGAGGTACCCGATAAGCGGTAGCAGGAGAGAAACCGGAGAGGCTGGGAGCATGAAAAAACTTCTGTTATCCTACAAAACACTTTTAAAGACTACCCATCACTACCGAGAGTACTTGCCATGAAGAACTATCTCTTATCCGCTGTTGTTGCAGCAGCTGCCATTGCAGCTTCAAGCGCCTTCGCCGCCGACATTGAAGCGGGCAAAGCCAAATCCGCCTCCTGCACCGCTTGCCACGGCCCCGCAGGTATCAGCGCCGTCGGCATGTGGCCAAACCTGGCCGGGCAGAAGGAAGAATACCTCGCCAAACAGCTCAAAGCCTTCCGCGAGGGCACCCGCACTGAACCCACCATGTCTCCCATGGCCGCACCCTTGAGCGATGAGGATATCGCCAATATCGCCGCCTACTACGCCTCCCTGAGCTGCAAGTAAGTCCGCCCCAAGTAAGTCCGCTTCGGCAGGCCGTTTTTCTTCGACTTCACGGGGGAACAGCGGTCTGCCTCCGGGGTTTCCAACGCCCCTGCAGTTGTGCCGGACGTAATCGGCAAATTACCCAATGCAGCGAAAAACCGGCAGGGCAAAGTGTCGCCAAGACAAAATATACCGCCGAGCCGCTATATCTGCTGAAAACCTTGAACCGAACCCAGCGCCGCAATCAGCGGTAACCCTAGCCCGGAAATTGCACCAGTACAGGCTGAAATCTGAGTTTTGCGCGGGTATAACAGGCAACTGTGCAACTTCCGGGCTAGCGCCGCCACAGGCTGTTATTTTTTGCTGAATGCCGCCACCACGGCTTCAACGGCGGAAAAATCCGCCACCGTGGCCTTTTCCTCCCCCAGCTGCACAGTCATCAAGACCAGTTTTTGTTTCGCCTCGTCGCTTTCTCTGAGGGAGTCGCCATTGACCTGAATCGGGGTGGGCAAGCCCTGGAGCAAAATGGCGTAAAAGCCCAGCCCCGAAGCATCGCCAATGGCATTGATAATGGCCATGCGGTTTTCGAGCTTCAACTGAGGCTTGGCGCCCCCCAGGGCGGCTTCAAAGGAAATCAGGGGAATGCGCTGATCCCGCCAGGTCATCCAGCCATAGAGCGCGGTGCCGTCTTGTCCCGCCTCCGGCATGGTGATCGTGTTGATCACCTCGGCCACCGCAGTGATGGGCAGCAGCAGTTTGCGATCGCTGAGGGGTGCCAGCAGGCAGGGGATTCTGTCGGGAAGTGATTCTGTTTTTAGCGCTGTCTGGTTCATCGTTTTCTCCACGGGCTCCTGTATCAGTCAGCCACACCTATTTCCTGATTAAATTTTTCGGCAAGCTCTTCCACTGTGCCAACAAACATCACGCCTCCGGCGCCGAGAACCGCTTCGGGCATGGCAATGGCGGCACAGGAGGAGGGCGTCTGCACCCAAACCTGGCCGCCGCTGTCGCGCACACAGGCAGCGCCTTTGCAACCATCGCCGCCCATACCGGTAAAGACAATCAACCCGCTGCAATGGCGGTAAAAAGTCGCCACCTGACGGGCGACATCATCAATGTTGGGGCGATAGGGCGCCTGCCAGCCGCCGCTGTCAACCACACCCATCAAGCCCTCGCCGTCGATATCAAAGCGCTCCTCCGGTGAGGGAATGGTGACCCAGCCACCTTTGAGGGAAGAGCCGTAGTCGACGCTTCTTGTCCGCCAGTTGCTGTTGCGGGCAACAATTTTGAGCAGTTGCGGATGCTGCTGTTCAACAATGTGCTGAACATAAACCAGGGCGACATTTTCGCGGCACGGCACCAGTTTAAGGAAGCGGGTAACCGCGTCTATGCCACCGGTGGACGCGGCAAGCACCCAGACTTTCACTGCCTGTGTATCTCCTTACTGGTTCCTGCCAGACACAAATTCGCCGTCAAGCGCCGATCTCTGTTATGACCAGCGCATTCTCACGACGATTAGCCGGTTTCCGCCGATGTCAGCAGTCCGTAAACTTCACGAATCAACACATCTTCCTGATAGGGCTTGCCCAGATAGCGGTTAACCCCCATGGCCAGTGCGCGCTCCCGGTGTTTGTCGCCGGTGCGGGAAGTAATCATGATAATGGGCAGATCCTTGAGGCGCTGGGTGGAGCGCACCAGCCTCGCCACTTCAAAACCATCCATTCTCGGCATTTCAATATCGAGCAGCATCATATCCGGGGTGATGTCCTGAAGGGCGCGCATGGCATCGACGCCATCTTTGGCGGTAATCACCCGGAACCCCTCCCGCTCCAGGAAGCGGCTGGTGACCTTGCGCACCGTCACCGAGTCATCCACCACCATAATGGTTTGAACATTGCTGTCCACCGCTTCCGGCCTGGTCTCCGCCTTGATCACCATGGGCGTCAGCACCCTGGCGCCAGCCTGATCGCGCAGCAGTCCCTGAAGATCGAGAATCACCACCACACGGCCATCACCGAGCACGGTGGCACCGGACAACCCGGGAACGCGGCTGAAGTGGGCGCCTAGGGTTTTTACCACGATCTCGCGGCTGCCGATCAGGGCGTCGACCTGCACGGCGTAGTTGTTGTCGTCGACGCGAATCAAAACGATGGGGAGCTGGCCAATGGCCGTATCCAGTGTGGGGCGCAGATCCGGGGACAACAGGGCGCCCATGTAGCGAACGTCGTACAACTGGCCGCCGTATTCAAATTTATCGGCAGGATTTTGATAATAGTGCATCAACCGGTCGGCGCTCATGCGGGTAACACCGGCGATGGAGTTGAGGGCGAGGGCGTAGGAATCCTCCCCCAGCTCGATCATCAGCGCCCGGTTTACCGACACCGTAAAGGGCAGGCGCACCTGGAATTCGGTTCCAGCGCCCTTTTGCGTGGTCATGGTCACAGAGCCGCCGAGCTGGCGCACTTCGCTGTTGACCACGTCCATACCCACACCGCGACCGGATGTCTGGGTGATGGTGGCGGATGTGGAAAACCCGGGGTGAAAGATAAACTGGGCAATATCGTTGTCGCTGTAGGCTATGTGTTCGTTGAGCAGCCCAAGAGAGAAGGCCTTGTCGCGAATGGCGTCTATATCCAGACCGCGACCATCGTCGGCCATGCGGATCAGAACATCGCCGCCCTCGCGGGAAAAACTGATGGCAATAGTGCCTTCAGCAGCCTTGCCCAACTCACTGCGCTTTTCGGCAACTTCAATACCGTGGTCGATGGCGTTGCGAATCATGTGCTCCAGCGGCGACATGACGCGCTCAAGCACAGAGCGATCCAGCTCGCCCTCGACATTGCCGAGCTGAAGATTTACCTGCTTGCCCAGGGTTGAGCTCACCTGGCGCACCAGGCGGCGCAACCGGGGTACCACCCGCGTAAAGGGCACCATGCGCGTGCGCATCAGGCCTTCCTGAAGATCGGTGTTGATGCGCGACTGCTGCAGCAACAGGGATTCTGCATCCCGGGATTTATCCACCAGGGTATCGCGAAGATCCTGGAGATCCGACGCCGATTCCAGCAAACTGCGGGACAGCTGCTGCAACTGGGAATAGCGGTCCATTTCCAGGGGATCAAAGCCCTCAATGGATTCCGAGGCTTCAATCTGCTCGCGGCGGAACATCACCTGGGCATCGGTTTCAATGGCCATGCGCCGCACCTGATCCTGCATGCGGCGAATGGTGGCTTCCATTTCGTCGAGGGAGAAAATAAATTCGTTGATATTTTGCTCGACCTGGGATCGGGAGATACTCGATTCCCCGGCGAGATTGACCAAAGAATCCAGCACCGCTGCGGCAATTCTGACCTGCTCTTCGGCAGACTGCTGAAAATCGATGGCGGCGCCTTCAGCGAGGGGGTACAGCCCTTTGTAAGCGCCGGTAAACGGCAGGATTTCCGCCGTTTTCCAGGCCTCTGCCGGCGCCGACTGGACGGCGGGCTGGCGGGTTGCCACCGCACTGTCAGCGCCGTCATCTCTGGACGCCGCCGTGTCGGCGCGCCGCCCCAGATTGCGGTACGCGGTCTTGCACGCATCCAGACTGGCGGCAAGCCGGTCGTAATGCCCCATAATGTCGGCGATAGCGCTGTCGTCGCCCTTGTTGACCCTGGGTTCCTGGTCGATGACCACCGATTCGAAGTCGTGGCTGAGGTCGCCCAGGGTCACCAAGCCCGCCATGCGCGCACCGCCCTTGAAGGTGTGGAGATCCCGCTTGATGCCATCGGCAATGCCCAGTTGAGCGGGATTCTCTGTCCACTGGTGCAAGCCCTGTTCGAGACTTTCGAGAAGTTCGTCGGCTTCGTCCAGGAACAGCTCGACAACCTCGGCATCCATATCTTCCGGCAGGATTGGCGCGACGGCGCCAGCAGCTAGTTCGCCGCCACTTGCCGGCGGCGCTTCCGTGGCATCGGCAACAGGTGGAGCCGTTTCGTCGTCAAGGCGCAAGGCGCTCAACTGCGCCAGCAACTGCTCAGTGGCGGGCTCGATATCCTGGTGAGCAGCCACCGCATCCGCCATATTCAGCAGGCAGGCATGGGCTTGCTGGAGAACCTCATAACCCGAGGCGGAAAGATTGCCCGCGCCGTTAAAGCCTTCGTAAACCTGAGCCAGATGTGCACTGAAGCCGGCCATGGCCGCAAACCCGGCCTTGGCGGCGCCGCCCTCAAGCTCGCGCAGCTCTGCCGCCATCGTCGCGACCTGGTCGAGGGCGAGATGGCCGGCGGCCTGCCAGGCGGCAACGGTGTCTTCCGCATCGAGCACCATTGCCATGCCATCGGCCATAAGCAGGTTGAGAAAGGCGGGATCCACCGCAGCCAGCTCTTCGTGAACGAGAATGGCGCCGACCATGCGCTCGCGCAGCTCGGCAATGCGCGCCTGAATTTGCTTGAGATCCTGGGTATCAGGCTCCCTGCCGGCGTCCAGGGCAGCGATGACCGCGACGCTGTAATCAGCGCAATCATCGAGAAGTTCTATGCTGTCCTCGTCCATGACAACCTGAAAATTGACCAGCTCCTTGATAAAGCGCTCCAGGGGGGTGACCAGCGCGGCAATGGCCATGATGCTGGCCATGTGGGCACTGCCCTTGAGAGTGTGAAGAGCTGCCTGGAGCTGGTTGGAAGGCACGTCGTAAAAAGGCGCTTTGCTTTTTTGGCCGCTGACGAAATCCGCCAGAGTCTGGAGGTGGCTTCTGGCTTCGACAATGAAGATATCCACCAGCGCGGTATCCGTTTCTTCCGCGCTGCTGCCAGCAGTGATAATGCCTGGTTGCTGTGGGCTTGCGGTCTGTTCCGGGGTCGCGGCCGGCTGTGGCGACTGGATCACAGCTTCACCATTGGCGAGCCTGTCGGCCAGATCCCGCAGTACAGCTTCGCGCTCGACATCAAATGCGTCTGTACCGGATTCAAACGCAGAAATCATGGCGGGCACCAGCTCCATAGCGGAGGCGATGACAGCGACAACATTGGCGTCGGCCTCAATGCGGCCATCCATGACGCGATTGAGCATGTTCTCCACGCTCCAGGCGAGTTCGCCGATAGCCTCGGCACCCACCATGCGGCCACTGCCCTTGAGGGTATGGAAAGCCCGTCGCGTTTCCACCAGAGCCTCTTTATTGGCGGGATTCTCCTGCCACTGTGGATAAACACTGTCCAGGGTAGCGAGCACCTCGCGACCTTCTTCAACAAAAATTTCCCGTATCTCCGGGTCAATCTCCGCCGCGGGGCTGGGTTTTGCCCTGTTGTTCACCGACCCGCTGTTGTTGTTCACCGGTTTCTTATCCTTGGTTGGTGACATGATTTCAACCTCTGTTAAGGGTTCCTGTTGTTCAGGCAATGGCTGTTGATCCAGGGGATCGGCGCAGCCCAAAGGATTAGTGGCGCTATCCGCCAGCGGCAATTTCGCACCCTGCTGGCTGCCGAAATCAAACGCAAAATCATCCAGGTATTGCTCCACTGCGGTCAGTGCGTCCGCCAGCGCCGTAAAGGTTTTCTCTTCTTCGCGCGGAGTTGCACAGAGCACCTGATCGCGGATCAGGTCACGGCAATACAGCAGCTTTTCCGCCACGTCCTTAAGACCCAGCAGGGAGAGAGCGCCGTAGAGCTGGTGAAGATCCGCAGGCAATTCAGCGACCCCATCGCGGTTGTCGCCCACGTCGAAAAAATCCACCAGCACATCTCTGATCTGGGCAACGCTGCGGCGAATTTCAGCGATCACCGCTCCCCAGGCTCTGTTGACTTCGATTCGCTGCTCCTTCGGCAGGGCGGGGTCGGCGCGATCGGCAATAAACTCCGCCGCCCAGGCACTGAGGGCAGATTCAACCTCGACAATCATTGCCGCGAGCTGCGCCAGCTGACCACTGTCAAGCGCCCCCTGGCGACTGGCCGCAGTCAGAGCTGCCACCAACCCCGACGCCCTGGGCTGCAAATCCTCTCTGGCAACCATCTGCAGACTGGAGGCGATGCGCTGTGCCGTGAGCAGCGCCACAGACAGGGGCTCCGGGTTTTCCGGATTGCCCTGGTACTCAACAATGCGAGCCTTGATCTGATCAATTTCCTCAAGCAGTGCCACAGAGACCGACTGGAGCACCGGCACCTCATAAACCCTGGCGCCAAACTCGGCACTGTTGAGAAAACTGCTGATGCCATCGACAAAGCCAAAGGCAGCGGCAACGGATTGAATGCGCTCGGTGGTGCCACCGGAGGTGGCCACATAATAGAGGAGATTGGCCATGAGCTGCTGTTCCAGGGGTTGCAGCCGGGTTGGCGACGCCTCCCCCTGCAGCAGCTTGAGGGCGCTGTCCATGTCCTTAAAAAGCCGACGGGTTGCCGGCGTCAAGGGGATGCTGTGGCAATAAATACCCTCGATAAACGCCCCTGCGACCCACCACAGATTTTCCCTTGGCGCGCCCCGGTAAAGCTCCCGCAGGCGGGCGCAGGTTTTTTCCATTTTTTTGACATGCTGGCCTTGGTTGCCCTCTTTCAGCATTGCCAGCAGCGCAGCCTGAAAGGTTTTGCGCAACCCCTTGATGAGGGACAGAACCACCTTGTTGTTTTTCGGTATCTCCCTGGCGGCCACATCTTCCACCACCGGCGGCGCTATACCCAGATCCAGATCCAGGGTGTAAAACTCCGCCCCCCGCAAAGCGCGCATATCGTTGAGCAGTGCGTAGAGGGACGACGGCATTTCGTCGCCACTGAGAATAAGCCTGTGAAAGTAGGCGGACACCCTGCTCAATCCCTGGGCAAGGGTTTCACAGGCTTCCTGGCTACTGCCAACTTTTCCCGACTGCAGCGCCCTGAGCAGGAGTTCGGCTTCATGGATCACAACCACCAGGGCAGGGGCGTTGGCGATGGCCATGGAACCTCGAATCTGGTGGATGGCCGCCAGAGCGTCAACCAGCACCCCTGTGTCTGCCGAGTTTGCGGCAAATTGCTGTAAAGCATCCTGGGCACGGCCAAGATTGACATCCACTTCTTGACTGAGCCAGGCCATAGCGCGCCGGCGGTTAACAACCTCCGTCGCCATGGTCAAAATACCCGCCTGTAGGCTTGGATATCGGCAATGGCGACGCGCTCCAGACCTTCCGGCTTCCAGCCGGACAGATCTCCGGCGCCAACAATCAACACGCCACCCACCTTCAGGGAGGGAATAAGCTGCCTGACAACCGCGCGCCGCCGCCAGCGCTGCAGGTAAATAAGCACATTCTGGCAGCTGATAAGGTCAAAATCCCGCAGCAGGGAAGAGGTGGCGGGTTCAAGCATATTGTTGTAAAAAAAACTCACTTTGTCGCAAATAATGTCCTTTACCTTCCACAGGCCAGCCCCCTGGGGCGCAAAGAAGGCCTGCGCCATGGCGGGCTCGACGCCACGGCCGTCAATGTTGCGGTAAACACCGTCGCGAGCCCTGTCGAGGCTTGTCCGGTTGATATCCGTGCCCACCACGCGAAATGTCGCTGGCGCCACCGCGCCTCTACAGACTTTGTAGATCACCATGGCGAGGGAGTACGCCTCTTCACCCGTTGAACACCCCAGGCTCCAGGCCTTCACAAATGCCTGCCCGCCGGGTTGGTTGCGCAGTCTGTCGCGAACATAGCTAGCGACAAAATCAAAACTTGGCCGATGGCGAAAAAATCGAGTCTCGCCAATGAGAATACGGTCAAAGAGAATCTCCCACTCCGGCCTGCTAAAGGCAGGGGACGAGAGCAGCAGATGGAGATAGTTTTCAAAACAGGAGGCGCCTTTTTCAATGATTCTTTTCTGTAACACAGCGCGAACAAAGGTTTCCCGTTCCAGGGAAAGCTGGATGCCGGTCAGGTGCTCAAAAACCGATTTCCAGTGGCGAAAATGATGGTCGGCCAGTACAGGTACAGAATTAAATGTCCAGGACTGGCTGACCATGTCTCTTACTCAGGCAATCAGGCTTTTTTGTTGTCGTTGTCGTACTCATCGATGCTGAATTCATCGAGATCCACACCGGCCAGTTCCGCTTCAAGTTCGCTGACGGTGCTGGTGGTTCCGGTTGCCGCAGCGGCAATCTCGATTTCCTCAACCTCTTCATCAACGGTTTCCTCATAGGCGAGGTTGCTGCCCTGGTCGAGGTCGAAGTCTTCGGCAAAATCTGACTCTGGCGCTGCTGCAGCCAGCTCAAAGTCGTCCGCCTCATCGCTGTTGGCGGCGTCATAGCTGTCAGTCTGGGGCTGGGCAAAGCTTCCCACAGCGGCGGGGGAAGCAGCCATGTAGTCAACATCGATATCGCTGTCGTAGCCGCTATCGTCAGCATCCTTGTCGATGGTGAAGCTCGACGGCAGTTTAAAGCCGGCCACGAATTCCCGCAGTTCAATGGCGTTTTCCGCCAGAACACCAACGGAGTCGGCGGTTGTCTGGCTGCCGCGGGTGGTTTGCGAAGTGATGTCCTGAATGATGTTCATGGTCGAGGAGATCTGGCTCGCCGTGGTGGCCTGGTGGCGCGCGGCGGTGGAGATGTCCTGGATCAGTTCCGCCAGGGTGGTGGATACGTTTTGGATTTCGCCAAGGGCGCGACCTGCATCGTGGGCGAGCTGGGCGCCCTTCACCACTTCGGACGTGGTCTGCTCCATGGACGATACCGCTTCGTTGGTATCGGTCTGAATGGTTTTAACCAGACCCGCCACCTGTTTGGCGGCGTTGGCCGAACGTTCCGCAAGGCGCTGAACCTCGTCCGCAACCACCGCAAAGCCGCGTCCGGCATCACCGGCCATGGCCGCCTGAATGGCAGCATTAAGGGCGAGAATGTTGGTCTGGTCGGCAATGTCGGAAATCAGCGATACGATGTCGCCGATTTCCTGGGAGGATTCACCCAGACGCTTGATCCGCTTGGAGGTGTCCTGAATCTGCTCGCGAATGGTGTCCATACCCTTGATGTTGCTTTGAACAACGTTGGCACCGTTGGTGGCAATGCTTACCGAGCGATCCGCAACCGATGCGGATTCGGAGGCATTGGCGGATACCTGGTCGATGGAGATGGCCATTTCGTTAATGGCCGCAGACACCCCGGTGATTTCCTGAGCCTGGTGCTCGGAGGAATCCGCCAGCTGCAGCGCTGTGCTCCGGGTTTCGCTCGCCGCCGCCGATACGCTTTCCGCCGTATCCTGAATGCGCGCCACCAGTTCCCGAAGTTGGAGAATCGCAAAGTTGATCGCGTCCGCGATCGCACCGGTGAAATCTTCCGTCACCGTCGCCTCCGCCGTCAGATCACCGTCACCGAGGCCTTCAATTTCATCGAGAAGACGCAGAATCGCCTGCTGGTTTTTCTCGTTGGCGCTGGCGGTATCCTGAAGGTTTTTCCGAGTGGTCTGATAAACCTGAACACCGATGGCGGCCAGGGCAATGGCGGCGACTATGGCAAAAAACAGCGCCAGACCATTGGAAAAGGTTCTGTCCCCCGGCAGCGCGTTAATGGCATCGGTGAGACCGGCACCGGCAGCGAGGAGGGTGGGGGACTGGTCGAGAATTTTGTCTGCCGCCTGGCGGGAACGGAACAGGGCGGGAGTGGCGTTGAAGATTTCCTGTATCGAGTTACTGACAAACTCAAACTGACCGGTAATGCGCTGCAGGCTTTCCAGAGCCTCGCCATCGGTAACACGGCCAATGCCGAGGGCAACATCGCCTTTTTTCATGCCTTCGAGAACACGACCAAAGAGGTTGGCGTCGCGGTTGAACTGGTCGGCGGCGGCTTCGGCATCAGCGCCACCGGCAAGCATTTTATCGATGTTGCGACCGATACGCTCGGCGCGCCAGGACTGCGCCTGGGCCACAGCCACCTGATCCGCAGGGGCGCGGCTGTCGAGCAGCATTTCGACGACCTGGGTGTGCTCATCCTGAAGCTGGGGCAGCCTTTCGTTAAGCGTACTCACCACCTGGTGAAGGAAAATAATGGTTTCCTTGTCACCGATAATGGTTTTGGCTTCACCGAGAATGCCCGTGAGGGTGGTACCGAAGCTTTCAACCACTTCCGCGGGAAGCTCGTCCCCCGACTGCTGCAGCTGACCCCAGTTTGCTTCCATCTGGCCGAGAACGCTCTCAAGCTCGCCAAAGGCCGCCTCCTGGCCGTCGGTGGCGTCCCGCGACAGACCGGTGACGCGATAGGACAAAGCGCGCACATCGGAAACAAGCTCGAGGTTTTCCCTGTCATTGGCGCCGTCCACTGCAACCTTCACCAGGGTAAACAGTGCCAGCACGGTGGCTGCCACAAACACCGCACCCAGCACCAGCGTCGGTTTGTTGAAGTTTAGTTTGTTGGTTCCTTTAATCATTTCCAGCTCCCGGCATTTTCCGCCGTTGTCATTTTCACTTATTCCCAGGCCTAAGCCGCCACTTCAAGAAACTCGTTGTTACTAAATAATGCGTCCGGGCGAAACAGTACCCAGCGCTCGCCATCGTTGAGGAAGGTTCCCGGAACAAACGCCGACAGCGGCGGTGGAATCAGGGTTCTGTCCTCCGAATAGGCATCGACACGAAAATGCTTCATGCCGACCACTTCGTCCACAATCAGGCCTGCCGCAACCGTCTCCCGCTCCACCAGCAGTACCCGCTGCCTTTTCGGCGGCGCCGTCAACCTGCTGCCGAGGAAACCGGCAAAGTCGATAATGGGGGTGAGCTTGCCGCGCACATTGGCAACCCCCTTGACCCAGGATTTGACGCGGGGAAGCCGGGTGCAATGGGGCACTTCCAGCAGCTCGTTCATTTCCTCCAGCAGCACCGCGACACCGACGCCGAGAATACGAAAACACACCACGGTTCGCACCGGGGTCAAGTCGATCTGGGCGGGAAGCGCGCGGGAGCGGCGCCGGAAATTTTCAGACAACGCCGCAAGGGTTGTGTAACTCGGGTTCTTGGTGGTTGCCATCAGGGAGTCGCTCCGTGCAACTAGTTCATGAACTGCTGGATAGTGGCCATGAGATCACTTTCCTGTACCGGCTTGGTCAGATAGGCTTTTGCCCCCTGTCTCGCGCCCCACATGCGATCTGTTTCCTGATCTTTGGTGGTGACAATAATCACAGGAATATGGCTGGTTTCCTTGGCTTTGGAGAGCTGCCTGGTGGCCTGAAAGCCGTTGAGGCCAGGCATGACAATATCCATAAGAATGAGATCCGGTTTTTCCGCCTTGGCGACACTGACACCCTTTTCACCATTCTCGGCAACAATCACTGAATGGCCGTTTTTTTTCAGGATCGATGTGAGCTTGTGAACTTCCGTCGGGGAGTCGTCCACAATCAAAACTACTTTTGACATGTTAATTCCTCAGAAAATATGATTGATTCCGTGTTGATCGTTTTCAGGCCGGTTGAACAGCCTGCCCCAAATCCCTTGGCGCATACTTTTCCAGAGCCTCAAAAAGTTCATTCTTGCTAAATGGCTTGGTGAGATAATCATCGGCGCCGACGATTCGCCCTTTGGCCTTATCGAAAAGGCCGTCTTTGCTGGAAAGCATAATCACGGGTATTGACCGGTACTCTTTATTATTCTTCACCAGGGCACAGGTTTGATAACCATCGAGCCTGGGCATCATGATATCGACAAAAATAACATCTGGCCTGTGGTCGGCAATCTTGGCCAGGGAGTCAAACCCGTCGGTGGCGGTAATCACCTGGCACCCGGCTTTGCTCAATAGCGTCTCCGCAGTTTTGCGGATCGTATTGCTGTCGTCCACGACCATCACCTTGAGGCCTTCGAGACTTAAATCCATTCGTTTTCTACCCTTTTAACAGGTTTATATTTTATGCAACGTCCCCCAGAGGCCACTTTCTAGCACAATATGCCAGCGACATCCAGCTTGCTGCACCACAAACAGGCATAAACAAAGGATCCTTCCGACAAAGCGCCCTATTTTTTAACTGAGTGGCCACCTCCTGTAGTCACTGTGTCGCCACTGTTGCATCAACCCTCTAAGCAACAGCATAATCCATACCACTTTCTTTTCTTGCCGCGAGATCATACCAATGAAATACGCCATCGGGGTGGTAATGGATCCCATCCGTAGTATTAACACCAAAAAAGACACTACGCTGACACTGTTACTGGCTGCGGCAAAAAAAGGCTGGTCACTGTTCTACATGGAGCAACAGCACCTCGCCATTGTAGATGGCGCGCCGGTGGCAACAATGACCCAGCTCAAGGTGTTTGACGATCCGCAAAAATGGTATGAATTCGGGGACACGGAGGAACGGCCATTGGAAAGCCTGGATGTGATCCTGATGCGCAAAGACCCGCCTTTCGACAGCGAATATATTTACTCCACGTATATTCTTGAGGCCGCCGAAGAGCGGGGGGCGCTGGTGGTCAATAAACCCCAAAGCCTTCGCGACTGCAATGAAAAGGTCTTTGCCACCCGCTTTCCCACCCTCAGCCCCCCTGTGCTGGTGAGCCGCAATGCCGAGCGCCTTAAAGCCTTTTTCCGCCACCACGGCAACGTTATTTTCAAACCCCTCGACGGCATGGGCGGCGCCTCCATTTTTCACGTCAAGGAAGGGGACTCCAATCTCAGCGTCATTATCGAAACCCTGACCCTGCACGGCACCAGAACCATCATGGCGCAAAAATACCTTCCCGAGATTGCCGACGGCGACAAACGCATTCTGATGATCAACGGCACTCCGGTGCCCTATTGCCTCGCCCGCATACCGGCAGCGGGGGAGAGTCGCGGCAATCTCGCCGCTGGCGGCTCCGGTGTGGTGCAGCCGCTGAGCCAGCGGGATCTGGAAATTGCCAACAGCGTCGGCCCGGTTTTGCGGGAAAAAGGTATTCTCTTTGCCGGGCTGGACGTGATCGGCGACTACCTCACCGAAATCAATGTCACCAGCCCCACCTGCGCCAGGGAAATCGACCGTGAAAAAAACACCGACATCGGCGCGCTGCTCATGGACAGCATTGAGCAACTGCTGCAGCAGCGCCGAGGTTTATAACTCAGGGAATGGCCGCCGTGCCCGCACCCAGGCATTTCGCTGAGGGCAATCTCGGCCTCGCCCTTGTTATTGCGCTGCTCCTTCACGGCGCGCTAATCGTTGGCCTGGGCTTCAAAACGGAGCGCCAGCGCCCTGGCAACAGCATTGAGGTTACCCTGGCGCATCACCGCAGCGAATCCGCCCCCAAAGACAGCGACTATATTTCCCAAACCAACCAGCAGGGCAGCGGCGACGGCGAAAAACGCCAGGAAATCACCACCGATCACCTCGCCCTTCTCGAATCACCGGTATTTCAGCAAACAGAGGTTCCGGTTGCCGCCGCGCAGGAAGAAAGCCGAAAAAGCGACACGGATCAACAGCAGCTCATCGCAGCGGCGGACAACCCGCGCCTCAACCGGGCACTGGAGAAGCAGCCCCGCAACGGCGAGCAGGAAATAATCCCCCAAACCGCAAACGAGATTGCCAGCCTGCGGGCAAAACTGGCGCACCAGCGCCAGCTTCACGGCAAAATACCCCATACCCTGGTGCTGACAACCGCCAGTGCCCGCGCTTCCGAGGAGGCCGAATACCTGCGGCGCTGGATTCAGTGGGTGGAAGACGTGGGCAACGACAATTACCCGGAAGAAGCCCGCAACAAGAAAATTTTTGGCGCCATTCGCCTCGCCGTCGCCCTCCAGCGGGATGGCGATGTAGTGGGTGTGGAGATTCTGCAAAGCTCCGGCCAGCGCGTACTCGACCAGGCGGCGATCCGCATTGTCCGCCTCGCTGCGCCTTTTGAGCCTATTCCCGCAACGATTCGAGAAGACCGCATCGAGATCATTCGCACCTGGAATTTTGTTCCCGGCAACCTGTTTTCCTCCAGTGGCGACTGAGTGCGAGCAGCGGCGGCAACTTGTAATCCGGCGCCACCGCCCCAATACTTCAGACAGAACCCCCGCAGGGCACAGTGGAGAAAACTGCAGCTGCCCCTGAGGGAGTCGACAGCAGCAACATCACTGCAATTGCCGGAGAATAGCCATGACTGACAGCAATGTGATCGACCTGAAAAACCATTTTTTACTGGCCATGCCCGGCCTCAATGACCCCAACTTCAAGCAGGCGGTTATCTATATTTGCGAACACTCCGCCAGGGATGGCGCCATGGGCTTTACTATCAACCAGCCGAGCAACGTGCCCATGAGTCGCATTTTTGAAGAATTCGACATGGCCTACGCCAAGGAACTTGGCAACAAGCCCCTGCTCGCTGGCGGTCCGGTTCAACAGGAAAGGGGGTTCGTCATTCACCGCCCGGCGGCAACCCGGTGGCAGACAACCACCGACATCGCCAAGGATGTCTGTATCACCGCCTCCAGGGACATTATTGCCGATATCGCCGCCAGCAAAGGCCCTTCCGCCAGCTATATCACCCTGGGTTATGCCGGTTGGGGGCCGGGACAGCTGGAACAGGAGATTGCCGACAACAGCTGGCTGGTGATCGAAGCGGATTCTTCCATTATCTTTGACATCCCTTTTGAACTGCGCGCCAGCGCCACGGCGGCAAAGCTGGGTATCGACCTCAACAAACTCAGTTTGCAGGCAGGTCATGGCTGAGGCCAGGGCGGCCATCACCGCCCTGGCCTTTGATTACGGCGTCAAACAAATTGGCATCGCTGTGGGGCAAACCCTCACCGGGACGGCGGCGCCCGTCACTGTTATCAAAGCGCAAAATGGCCAGCCCGACTGGCAGCAGCTTGAAAAAATTCTCCACAACTGGGCGCCGGGGTTATTGCTGGTGGGGTTGCCCCTCAATATGGATGGCAGCGAAAGCGAGTTCTGCCTGCGCGCCCGCAAATTTGCCCGCCGCCTGCAGGGGCGCTTTGGCATCAAAACCCAGATGGTGGACGAACGCCTCAGCACTCGGGAAGCCAAGTCCCGCGACGGTTACCGGGAAAGTTACCGCAGCAGTCCCATCGACAATATCGCCGCCCAGATTATTCTCGAAGCCTGGCTCAACGACCCTTCACAGGCCTGCGAACCCTGACTTCAGCAGACCATTAAAGCTATTGATCAGAGCTTGCGATCCCGGGAGTAAATACTGAAGGCCTCCGGCATATCCTCCTCAACAATCAGATCATCCGCCGCTTCGTGAAGGTAGCTGGAGTCGGAGCCGTCTTTGAGCTTGATCAACAGACGCAGATCGTTTTTGGAGTCGGCGTGGGCGATGGCGTCCTCGTAGGTGATCTCGCCGGTGCGGTATAGCTGGTAGAGCGCCTGGTCAAAGGTCTGCATACCCTGTTCGGTGGACTTGGTCATCAGCTCCTTGAGCTTGTGCACCTCGCCCTTGCGAATGATGTCAGACACCAGAGGCGTGTTGAGAAGGATTTCGATGGCGGCGCGACGGCCGCGACCATCGGCGGTGGGCACCAGCTGCTGGGCAATCATGCCCCTGAGGTTGAGGGATAAATCCATCCACAGCTGGGAGTGCATATCGGCGGGGAAAAAATGCATGATCCGATCCAGCGCCTGGTTGGCATTGTTGGCGTGAAGGGTGGCCAGCACCAGGTGACCGGTTTCGGCAAAGGTGATGGCGTGCTGCATGGTTTCACGGGTGCGAATCTCGCCGATAAGAATCACGTCCGGCGCCTGGCGCAGGGTATTGCGCAAGGCCACCTCAAAGGATTCCGTATCCACCCCCACTTCCCGCTGGGTAATAATGCAGCCGGCATGCTGGTGGACGAATTCAATGGGGTCTTCAATGGAAATGATATGGCCCTTGGTGCTGCGGTTGCGGTGGCCTATCATCGCCGCCAGGGAGGTGGATTTACCGGTGCCGGTGGCGCCGACAAAGATAATGATGCCCCTTTTGGTGAGCACCAGATCGTTGAGAATCGGCGGCAGTTTCAGCTCTTCCACAGTAGGGATCACGGTTTCGATGCGGCGCAACACCATGCCGACATCATTGCGCTGGTAAAAGGCGCTGACGCGGAAACGGGCGTGTTCGGAGCCAATGGCAAAATTGAGCTCTTTGTGAAGATTGAACTCCTCCCGCTGGCGCTCATCCATAATGCTTTCCACCAGCTTGCGCGCCCCCTGGGCTGTCAACGGTGTTTTGCCCACCGGAATCACCTTGCCGTGCACCTTGATGGAAGGGGGCACCCCCACGGTGATAAAAAGATCCGAGGCGCCTTTTTCCACCATCAACTTAAGTAGTACATCAAATTCCATTATCAATTCCTCTCAGCGCAGATACTGACCCGATGCCGGCTGTATAGCCGGATCGAACATTAAAAGTCATCCTGAACCTTGGCCTTTTCCCGAGCGACATCCCGGGCGACAATTTTCTGCGCCACCAGTTTTTTCAGGCATTGATCCAGGGTCTGCATACCGTGGCTGGCGCCGGTCTGAATGGCGGAGTACATCTGCGCCACCTTGTCCTCGCGAATCAGGTTGCGAATGGCGGCGGTGCCAATCATGATTTCGTGGGCGGCGACACGGCCACCGCCAATTTTTTTCATCAGGGTTTGCGACACCACCGCCTGCAGGGATTCCGACAGCATGGAACGCACCATGTCTTTTTCGGCGGCGGGAAAAACGTCGATCACCCGGTCGATGGTTTTGGCAGCCGAGGTGGTGTGCAGGGTGCCAAACACCAGGTGGCCGGTTTCCGCCGCCGTCAGCGCCAGGCGAATGGTTTCCAGATCGCGCATCTCGCCCACCAGAATCACGTCCGGGTCTTCCCGCAGCGCCGAGCGCAGGGCTTCGCTGAAGCCGTGGGTATCCTTGTGAACTTCCCGCTGGTTGATAAGACATTTCTTGCTTTCGTGAACAAATTCGATGGGGTCTTCGATGGTCAGCACATGCTGGTAACGGTTCTGGTTGATGTAGTCCACCATGGCGGCCAGAGTGGTACTTTTACCAGAGCCGGTGGGCCCCGTCACCAGGCACAGCCCCCTCGGCATCATGCAGATATCCTTGAAAATACCCGTGAGACCCAGATCTTCCATACTCAGCACGCGGGAGGGAATGGTGCGAAACACCGCCCCCGAGCCCCGGTTCTGGTTGAAGGCATTGACCCGAAAACGGGCGACGCCGGGCACTTCAAAGGAGAAGTCCGTCTCCAGAAATTCTTCATAGTCCCGGCGCTGCTTGTCATTCATAATTTCGTAAATCAAACTGTGCACCTCCTTGTGTTCCATGGGAGGCAGATTGATCCGGCGAATATCACCGTCTATACGGATCATGGGGGGCAGGCCTGCGGAGAGGTGCAAGTCAGATGCGCCCTGTTTAACGCTGAAGGCCAGCAATTCAGTAATATCCATTCCGAGTCCTTGTTGACGGTTAGCTTCGTCTTGTTATGCCGCGGCGCCGAAAAAGCCCTGGCGCCAACCATAGAGCCTAGTATATGCCCGATATTACCAGCAACATCAACAACCTTGTACATGACATCGCCTCAATGGCGAAAAACTGTGGCCGAAATGGCGACGACATCAAACTGCTGGCGGTTTCCAAAACCCAGAGCGCCGATGCAGTGCGCCAGGCTCACGCTGCCGGCTTGCGCGCTTTTGGCGAAAATTACCTTCAGGAAGCCCTTGAAAAAATCCATCTTCTCGCCGACCTCGAGATTGAATGGCATTTTATCGGCGCCATTCAAACCAACAAGACGCGGCCGATTGCCGAAAACTTTTCCTGGGCGCACTGTATCGATCGTGAAAAAATCGCCCGCCGCCTCAGCGACCAGCGCCCCCCACACCTGCCGCCCCTCAATCTGTGCATACAGGTGAATATCGATGGCGAAGACACCAAATCCGGCGTTGCACCCGCCGAGGTCGCCCCCCTGGCCACAGCCATCGCCGCCATGCCCGGATTACGGTTGCGGGGCTTGATGGCCATTCCACAACCACAGGCCGATCTGCAAAAACAGCGCCAGCCCTTCTTTCGTTTACATCAGCTGCTTGATACCCTTAGAGCCCTGCCGGGTCTGGCGGATCTGGATACCCTGTCCATGGGCATGTCTGCGGATATGGAAGCCGCCATCGCAGAGGGCGCCACCATTGTTCGCATTGGCACGGCCATTTTCGGCGCCCGCCGCCCGCTATAAGGCGAGGCTAAGCGCGGCGGAAAATGCACAACCCAGCCCCGGCAATATAGAGAAAGCCAAACCAAAGGAGTCACCTTGAGCAATCCAACTATCGCTTTCATCGGCGGCGGCAATATGGCCACCAGCCTCATCGGCGGACTTATCGCCAACGGCTTTGATCCCGCCTGCATTCGCGCCAGCGATCCCCAGGCCGATGGCCGCGCCCGCCTGGAGCGCGAATTCGCCATTGCCACCAGCGCCGACAACAGCGCCATCTGCACCGGCGCCGATTTCATCGTGCTCGCCGTCAAACCCCAGATTCTCAAAACCGTGGCTCAGGGCATTGCCGCCAGCCTCGGCAATAATCCCGTGGTGGTTTCCATCGCCGCCGGCATTCCCGTCAGCGCCCTGCAGGAGTGGCTTGGCGAGAAGACCGCCATTGTCCGCTGCATGCCCAACACCCCGGCGCTGGTGCATCTCGGCGCCAGCGGTCTCTACGCCACGCCAGCGGTATCCCCAGCACAGAAAACCCTGGTGGAACAGCTGTTCAGCGCCGTCGGCATCGCCGCCTGGCTGGATAGCGAAGTGGACATCGATGCCGTAACCGCGCTTTCCGGCAGCGGTCCCGCCTATTTTTTCCTGCTCATGGAAGCCATGGAAAATGCCGGTGTGGCGCTGGGTCTGGATGCAAAAACCGCCCGCCAGTTAACCTTGCAGACCGCACTGGGCGCCGCCACCATGGCCGCCCGCAGCGATGTCGACAGCGCCGAACTGCGCCGCCGCGTGACATCCCCTGGCGGCACCACAGAACGCGCCATTGCCACCTTCAGCGACGGCGGATTTGCCGAGCTGGTGCAAAGCGCCATGGCGGCAGCCAGCCAGCGGGCAGCGGAAATGGCGGAAGAATTTTCCCAATAGCCACTGGCCACCACGAAAATCACCACCTAAAGGATAGCCCCATGAGTGTTTTTGCCGATGCCGGCACATTTTTGATCCAGAGCCTGGCTTCTATTTACCTCGTCATTCTTATGCTGCGCTTTTTGCTGCAGCTGAGCCAGGCGGATTTTTACAATCCCGTTTCCCAGTTCGCCCACAAGGCCACGGCGTTTGCACTGGTGCCCCTGCGCAAGATTTGCCCATCCTGGGGGCGGGTGGAGTTTTCCTGTGTGGTGCTGGCGCTGCTGCTGCAATGGCTCGCCATTCAGCTCACCGCAAGCCTCAATGGCTACCCGCTGATCAATATTTTTTATGTGCTGCTCTGGGGACTGTTGGGCATTGCCTCCCTGGTCATCAATTTTTATACCTATGGCCTGCTCGCCGCCATTATCCTCAGCTGGGTAGCGCCCCAGAACAACCATCCGGTGGTCGCCCTGCTATGGCAGCTGATGGAGCCAATTATGGCGCCCTTCAGAAAGCTGGTGCCGTCACTGGGGGGGCTGGATCTGTCGCCGATCATTATTTTTATCCTTCTCAACCTGCTGCGGATTTTTGTTGTCAATGCTGCCAACGCCGCCAGCTTGCCTGCCTGGGCGGTGCCCGGTATCTGATGAGCTATGTTCAGGCCTGCGAATCAGGCCTTCGCCTCCACTGCCATCTCCAGCCCAGGGCGTCCCGGGACGCCCTGGTGGGCATTCACAATGATCGCCTCAAGATCCAGATCACCGCGCCGCCCACCGATGGCAAAGCCAATGAACACCTGATTCGCTTTATCGCCAAAATT
>JALOAH010000169.1 GCA_023228865.1 Porticoccaceae bacterium
AGGGGTCCGGCGTTGTGGACGCCGTTGGTGCAGGTGTGTCTGATCTGCAAGCCGGTGATCATGTGGTGCTGTCATTTGCGCACTGTGGTAATTGCGGGCATTGCCTGACCGGCCACCCAACCGTTTGCGATACATTCAACGATCTTAACTTCGGCGGTGCTATGGACGATGGGAGCCGTCGGCTAGCTCAGGGCGAAAAGTCGCTGGCGACTTTTTTCGGCCAATCGTCATTTTCCACCTACGCCATTGCCAAGTCCAGGAATGCGGTAAAGGTCGATCCGGACGTTGATCTGGCGCTGTTGGGACCGCTGGGGTGTGGTATCCAGACCGGGGCAGGCACCATTCTGAATCGTCTCAAACCGGAATTTGGTTCCAGTGTGGTGGTCTACGGTGCCGGCGCTGTAGGTCTCAGTGCGGTTATGGCTGCCAGAATTATAGGTTGTCAGTACATCATTGCCGTTGATGTGCATGAGAGTCGTCTGACTCTGGCAAAAGAGCTTGGCGCAACCCACGTCTTCAACGGTAAAGACGTGGATGTGGTGGCGGAAGTCAAGAAATTCACCGCGGGCGGCAGTCATTATGCCGTTGAAACCACAGGGGTGCCTCAGGTTGTCAAGCAGTCACTGAATGCCTTGAGGCCGTTGGGCACCGTAGCGATTGTTGGTATCACGCCCGAGGTGAATCTTGATATCCACAATGATTTGATGGCCGAAGGAAAAAGCATGATCGGTGTTATTGAAGGAGACTCTATCCCCCGCGTATTCATTCCACAGTTGATCGCGTACTACAAAGCGGGCCAGTTCCCATTCGACAAACTGATCAAATTCTATGAATTTGGACAGATCAACCAGGCGTTTGAGGACTCAGCAAACGGCATCACCATCAAGCCGGTACTGAAAATAAGTTGACGATATCCGGGGGAGAAGGAAGGAGCTTGCCGCCTTACAGGCGACAATGAGTGCTCAACACCGGCTATACACCTGCACATCACCAATATAATCCAGCACTCTGGCCTGCTCGTGTAAACGCCGGCTTAATTGCTCAGCATTTACAATGGCAGCGTGGCTACTATGCACAAGATCTACATGCACTTTGCCATTCAGATAGTGCAATGTCACCTCATCCAACTCGAATGAATCAATGTCCTCAGTCCAAACTTTACATAAGTCCCCCAGCACTTCACGTCGTAACGGCAAGTCAGCACACGATATCGCGATTGAATCATCTTCAGGATCGATATGCACCAGGGCATCGCTGACATCCTTATGCGCGTCAATCAACTTCAAGCGCACATACTCTGCAATTTTGTGACCCTCGGATACACTTAAACGCTCGTTCACGACGATATGTACATCAATCAAATACACACCGCCCATGCGTCGGCTGCGTAGCATGTGAACACCCCGCACACCGTCAATCGTCTCGATGATACGCTTCAGTGCCGCAGTGGTTTTCGGCTCCATACCCGTATCGATCAATTCCTGGATAGACGACCAGGCCTGGTCCCAACCAATCTTACCGATCATCAAGGCCACCCCTACGGCAGCGAAGGCATCCAGGTAAGGCAGTCCAAGTAAACTGCCGGCCACACCGACCAGCACGATAATCGAAGAGATTGCATCGGAACGGTGATGCCACGCATTGGCCTTCAGTAAACTTGAATTACATGCGCGCGCGACACGTATGGTGTAATGATAGAGGCCTTCATTGGCGAAAATCGAGAGGGCGGCAATCCATAATACAATTTGGGTTGGTTGCAGCAAGGTTTCCGGGTTGAGCAAACGCTGCGCCGAATCAACCACGATACCGATCGCCGTAATGATTAACACCACACCCAGCCCAACAGTGAAGGCAGTCTCAACCCGGGCATGCCCGTAAGGGTGCTCTTTGTCAGCGGGCCGATTACTGTATTTGGCCGCGAACCACACCATCAGATCAGTGCTTAAGTCCGCTAAAGAATGCACCCCGTCGGCGATCAAGGCATGTGACTGACCGATTATTCCAAAAATCACTTTAAGGATGGTCAAGGCCAGATTAACGATAGCGCCTACTACACTCGTATCGCGCATCGCCTTGTCACGCGCTTGAGCAGACTGCAGATCATCCATTGAAAACTCTCCAAATGTTTCAATTAACCTGTTGTTCTTGTCTGATTGCAGTGATGTAACCCTTCAACCCGGTAACAATATCAAATAAATGCAAACGATCTCTGTACTCATACAGATCACAGGTAAAATTCAGCTCATCCGCTTGGGTATGTTGCAACCATATGCGTACGTTTTGCTCAATGATTTTGTGCTGACAATCATTGCCATACTTAAAAAGTTATTGACCGTCTGCTCGTCATGTGGTTGCCACAGACCTTGCATACGCTTAACGGGTAGACGCATCAGCATGTATGGGTCACGAATCAAGGCCAACATGCGCTGGAAGATGGCAGTGGCCAGAAAGAGCTGACCACTACATCAATGCTGGCGCAGGACCTTGGTCGGTGTCTTTACGCGAGGTTAAATCCGACACATAAAAAGAGACTATTTGCTGGTCACCATGCCATCGATTCTCCGGCCTATCCTATGTTGATTGCATGTTACTGTATCAACCTCACATGAACACGATGGGGGTGGTCCCATAGCTGCCCGATCGTCTACAGTATGTTATTGACAACGCTGTGCAAAGACTACCTGGCCGGTCAATGCAGTGTCGGGGGCTTTACGGGTATGACCTGGACTATGTCACTTGGTGTGGTGGCACTAATGAGCTCTCTGCGGGTTAATGGTGTTTTGATCAGAATTTCCGGCAGGCGCCTCGCTTGTGAGGACTCCGCAAGCGGCGTTACCATCGAGCCCGTGCGGGAAATGAGTTGATGGTGCCGAGGAAGAAACAAAGGAGCCCCCACCATGATGGACTGTGATCCCATTACAGGCGCCTGCCTGCTGCCCGACCCGGACAGGCCCGGCGACTCCATCGCGCCTGCCAGGAACCACGGTTGGGCCCTCCACTATATTGGCGATCCGATGTGTTCCTGGTGCTGGGGCATCGCGCCTACCATCGACGCAGTAGAGGCCTTTTGCGCAGCGGAAGGCATTGAATTCTCGCTCACCATGGGCGGCCTGCGAGCGGGTGGCGGTGACCCGTGGAACGCGGCATTCAAGGACTTTCTCCGCGACGAATGGCGCCGCATCGCCCAGGCCACCGGGCAGCCATTCGGCTTCACACTGCTGGAGTCACCACATTTCGACTATGACACCGAGCCCGCCTGCCGCGCCGTCGCGACCGTCAAGCTGCTGCAGGCCCGGAACCGCCTCCCGAACTCGACCACATTGAAATTCTTCTCGGCAGTGCAGCACAAATTCTATGTGGACGGACAAGACCCCAAAGTGACGGACTTCTATGCCAGCATTTGTGCCGGCCTGGGACTGGATTTTAACGAATTCGGCGCTGTGTTCGATTCGCCAGAAGCCCTGCAGGCGGTTCAACAGGAATTCGTTCGCTGTCGGCAATGGGGCGTGCGCTCCTTTCCGACGCTGTTGCTGGAGCACCATGGCCAGACAGAGCCGCTGGCCGTGGGGTATGTCACGGCAGAACAAGTATTCTCCCGGCTGCGGCAAAAAATCGCCACTTGAGTCGAATCTCACCACGCCCGAGTACCGCAGGTGCGTGATCACTGCCGCGTACGCATCATTTTCGAATAGGGAAGGAGTTGCCTCATGAGCTACCTGCTTCAGGTTGATTTTCCCTATGCTGGCCCTTGGGGACAGGCCATGACCAAAGCCATGGAGGATCTCGCACGGTCGATTGCCGAAGAGCCGGGACTTCTCTGGAAGATATGGACGGAAAACGAGGCTGCTGGCGAGGCGGGTGGCATCTATCTGTTCACGGATATTGCCAGTGCCGAAGCCTACCTGGCAATGCACACGGCGCGCCTCAAATGCTTCGGGATCCCTCATGTGAATGGAAAGATCTTTGCCGTGAACGAAGTGCTGTCGCAGATGGATCGTGGGCCCGTTTGAAAAAATGCAAAGTCCAACGGCGCCAGGGCCGGCATAAGCACGACCAGCGGGTATAAATAGACATCGATGTGTTTTGCAGAAACAATCATCGAAATTATCGAGCCGATTCCGAAGATCAACAGCGCAAGGTCGACCAGTATCTGGGGGGTCGAATTGCCGAGGGGTGCAACGTTGGCGGCTTAGTCGACTACAGTATGTGTAAGGGCGGCGGTCTATCGGCGAAGGGCTGATATAACGTGGCGCACGTCGCCCGGGCCCGGGTAGGCCGAGTGTCCCTACAGGCGTTGAAGTAGTGCACCCTTGCTCCGACAGGGATGAAACCAGAACGAATCACAGCTACGGAGAGCGAGATGTCTACAGCTTCCGCAACGGATGGAAAGCAGACCCTGCCATTGTTTGTCTTCGGCCTGATGGCCAGTGTCACTTTTGTAGGCATCCTGTCCGAGCTGGTGCCGTCGGGTATTTTGCCGCAGATGACCGCGGGGCTGGGCGTCGAGGAAAGCGACGTCGGCTTTCTGGTCGGGGTTTATGCCTTGGCTTCCGCCATTGCCGCCATTCCCCTGATCAGTGCCACTTTGGCGGTCAACCGCAAGACGCTGCTGATGGCGCTGCTGATCGGCTTCGCGGCCTCCAATATCGTCGTCGGTCTGTCGTCATCCTATACGGTCATCATCGTCTTCCGCATCGTCGGCGGCATTTGCGCGGGCGTGATGTGGCCGATGATCGCAGCTTACGGCACGCGGCTGGTCCCCGAACACATGCATGGCAAGGCCATCACGGTCATTATGTCGGGCAACACTCTGGGTATCAGTATCGGCCTGCCGGTGATGACGACGATCGGCCTCACATTCGGCTGGCGCAGCGTCTTCCTGGTCCTGGGTGTGATTGTCGCAGTCATTGCCGTGTTGTCGTATTTCTATTTGCCTGCGGTGAAAGGTGAGAAGCTCAGCAGGAGCAATTCGCCCCTGACGGTACTGAAAATGCCCTCGATTCTGATCGTGCTGCTGCTGACCTTCCTGTCAGTCGCGGCCCACTACGGCATCTACACCTACATTACCCTGCT
>JALOAH010000170.1 GCA_023228865.1 Porticoccaceae bacterium
TGGGGGCAATACTGTCTGCATTGTGGGTAATGGCCATTTTTTATCTCCGAAAAACGACAAGGGCGAGGGATTATCGTTTGATAGTTGTCAATGAAATAGTCATGAAACCCGTGGCGGCACAACAACAAACCGAGACAGGCTTCCGTAAAAACCGTGCATCACGCCTATGAGGCATCAACGGCTAGGCTGGCAGGACAAACCAATAAAACTGGATTTGGCTTATTTTAACCAGTGGTGGACTGGGGGCTTAACGGGGTTATCGTGGTTGCCATACACCTGATCGCGACCGCGGCAATAGGATAATTTTGCTATTGTCCGGCGCCCCTGCCATCCTGCACATCGACCTAATAGTAACAAAACAGCAACCTGTTGATAATACAAATTCTTGCCAACACATGGATTATATTGTTATATCAGCTCTCGAGCCAAAACCTTTGAGGGTCAATTTGACTATTCTCAGCCAACCATCGGACTGGCCACTGGCCAACAAAAGCGTCCGTCTGGTATCCCCCGTGGTGATTCGCCGCAAACTGGAGGAACACCCCCTCAGTAGGGATTGCTACCCACTCGCGGTGGGTTATTATGAATCCGCGTCCAGTCACAGGATGTCCCGCCAACGCCACGACGACAATATCCTTATCTACTGCTTTGCCGGCAAGGGTTATCTGCAAACCGAAACTTGGCAGGGCGAAATTCACAGCGGTGAGCTGATTTTGTTGCCATCGGGCAGCGGCCATCAATATTGGGCTGACGATCACAACCCCTGGTCTATTTACTGGTGCCATTTTTCCGGCCACCTCGCCCCCCAATACCTGGCTCATATAGCCGCCAAGCCAGGCGGTTCGGTGGTGCCCATCGGCCAGTCTCCGGCGCTGATCGCCCAATTTCAAACCCTGCTCCAGGCGACCAGCAACGGTTACAACATCACGGCGATGGTGCATGCCGCCAGCATGCTCAAACAGTTACTCACTGCTATCGCCCTGATTATCAGTGAAAAATCCGAGGCGCAAAAAAACGTTTTCAATGTCGCCAGCATTCAGACGTTTATGCTGCAAAATCTCGACAAACCCCTGAATCTCGATACCCTGGCGCAGCAGGCGCGGCTGTCAAAATACCATTTCAGCAAAAAATACCGCCAAATCACTGGCCATTCACCGGTTCAGCACCTGA
The DNA here is from genome assembly GCA_023228865.1 of Porticoccaceae bacterium. The sequence continues at coordinate 1,171 of JALOAH010000170.1, forward strand.
TCCATATGAAGATGGAATACGCCCGTTACCTCATCGAAACCAGCGACACGCCAGTGCGGGATATTGCCGTCAAGGTAGGGCACAGCGACGCCCTTTATTTCTCCCGCCAGTTCAAACAGATTTTCGGGGTTTCGCCACAACAACACAGGGACAAAGTCCAGGAGTCACTATGATTTTTCGCCAACTATTTGAACCCTTGTCCAGCACCTACACCTACCTCATAGGCTGCGCAAGCACAGGCAAGGCGCTGCTGATAGATCCGGTCTATCCCACTTGGGAGCGCGACCTGAAAATTCTAAAGGAGCTGAATCTTAATCTCGCTTACACATTGGAAACCCATGTCCATGCCGACCACATCACCTCAGCCCTGAAACTGCGTCAGGAAACCGGCAGCAAAATTGTCTTCCCCAAACAATCCGCCGCCGAATGCCCGGATATGATTGTCGAGGATGGCGCTATATTCAGGGTTGGCCATATTGCCATTCGCCCCCTATACACCCCTGGACACACCGACGATCATTACGCCTATGGCATCGCCGACAAAGTGCTTAGCGGCGACGCTCTCCTCATCGATGGTTGTGGACGCACAGACTTTCAAAATGGCAATGCCGATCAACTTTATAAAAGCATACACAGCAAGTTATTCAGCCTGCCGGACGACACCCTGGTCTACCCTGGCCACGATTACAATCAGCGCCACGTTTCCACCATTCTTCAGGAAAAAGAGCGCAATCCCCGCCTCGGCAACAACAAAAGCCCCGCAGACTTTATTGAGTTGATGAACAATCTCAACCTGCCCTACCCAAAGTTTATCGATTACGCGGTGCCTGGAAACAAGCAGTGCGGTGTCTGCCCGACGGACTTGCCGGAAAATATGGACGCCTATTGTCACAAAGTCACTGAAAGTCGCCAGGGATAGCCACTGATGCTGACCCTGATTTTTGGTATTCTGGTGGGTCTCGCTTTGGGACTAACAGGGGGTGGCGGTTCTATTTTCGCCGTTCCCCTTTTGATTTTTGGGCTGGGCATCGCCCCCCAGGAAGCCATCACCATTTCCCTGGCGGCAGTCACCCTGGTGGCTTTTATAGGCACAATCTCGGCGGCAAAAACCGGGCTTGTTGAATACAGAGCCGGCGCTATTTTTGCGGCCGCGGGGCTTGTCACTGCGCCCTTCGGTGTCTTGATTGCCAACAATCTTGAAGACCGCATGATTCTCACCGCGTTCTCGATTCTGGTCATTCTGGTATCGGCGTCCATGTGGCGAAGAGCGGGAAGCTCTCCGCAGAACACGACCGTGGTCAGAGCCAATTTTTCCTCTGTAGACACCACAGCGGGCGCCATTTGCCGCTTTAATCCGGACAACAAAAGCTTGCGCCTGACCGCCCCTTGCAGCCTGGTGCTGACACTGGCGGGAACTGTGACCGGCATATTGTCGGGACTTTTTGGCGTCGGCGGCGGCTTTATTATTGTTCCGGCACTGATGATAATTACTCGCTTGAGTATTCAGCGCGCGGTCGCCACATCCCTGTTTGTGATCACCCTGATCGGAACCTCTGGAATAGCTGCAGCGATTATCTCAGCAAGAAAGCTGGATCTGGCTGTCACCGCCTTGTTTTTGGCCGGAGGCATAACCGGTATGCTGATGGGTCGCAAAATTGCCAATCGAATTGCCGGCCCCCTGCTTCAGAAAACCTTTGCCGGCATGCTACTGCTTGTCGCCGCCGTCACCCTGCTTAGCCATTAGTTGCTCGCCATTAAAAGACGCAGGTAAAAAATATCGCAAGCACAGCTGCGATTTTTCGTCAGGAAAAAAATCGATCCTGACTCAACCGCTGCCACCAGCGCATCATCAAACCATCAGCGCTTTCTTCAGCGGCAAAACCGACTTTTTCCTGGATGGATTTTTTGATCACATAGCTGACTTCGAAAATTTTGGCGCTCTCGAGCTGGGAGGTGATGTATTCATCACTGGTCATCACATCGTCCACCAAACCCAATTCTTTCGCCCTGGTGCCCAGCCAGACCTCTCCGGTGGAGACCGCGTCAATATCAAGATTTTGACGATGGTCGCGAACAAAATCCTTGAAAAGATCGTGGGTTTCCTGAAGGTCGCGAACAAACTTTTCCCGCCCCTTGTCGGTGTTTTCGCCAAGCATGGTGAGGGTGCGCTTATATTCCCCTGCAGTGAGAATCTCAACATCCACATCGTGCTTTTTCAGCAGGCGGTGGAAATTGGGCAGCTGCGCCAATACACCAATGGAGCCAATATAGGCAAAGGGCGCGGCGAGAATTTTGTCCGCCACGCAGGCCATCATGTAACCGCCGCTGGCGGCCACTTTATCGACACAAACCGTGAGGGGAATACCCTGCTTGCGAATTCTGTCCAGCTGGCTACTGGCAAAACCGTAGCTGTGCACCATGCCACCGGGGCTTTCGAGGCGCACCACAACCTCGTCCTGCTCCCTGGCCAGCCCCAGTATAGCGGTAATCTCTTCACGCAGCGACTGAACGGCGCTGGCTTTCATATCGCCTTTAAAATTAAGCACAAAGACATGTTTTTTAGCTTTGCTGTCGGGGTTCTTTTGTTCCTGTTTATGGAGTTTTTGGCGGCGCTTGTGTTCGGCTTTCTGCTCAGATTTCGACAACAGAGCGTCGCCGAGCACGTCGCGATTGTGTTCAATGGCGTCGTTGACCAGCCTGACGTCGAGCTGGCCTTTTTCACCACGGCGAACGCGGGCACCCAGAGAAGAAAAGATGGCAACAGCTACCACCAAAGCGGCGAGAAAGGTCAGGGTTTTGGCAAAAAAGAGCCCGTATTCACTCAAAAATTCCAATTGGTTCACTCCGAAAATAGGTTAATGCGAGTTCCGGTGGCACAGGCAGCAGCGGCCTGGAAAGAACCCGGTGTTATTGGCTACAGCGTTCAACAAAACGACGAATCAACTGCCCGGACAAGGAAAATTCACCGGGAATATTCGGCAAATCGTTGAAGGGGTACCACTGGGCGTCGACAATTTCAATGCCATCGACACGAATGTCGCCACCGGCATAATCGGCAAAAAAACCCAGCATGAGCTGTCCGGGAAACGGCCAGGGCTGGCTGCCCATGTAGTGGAGATTGCCCACCTGGAGCCCCACCTCCTCCATCACCTCGCGCCGCAAGGCTGCTTCCGCCGACTCGCCAGGTTCAATAAAGCCCGCCAGAACACTGTAGTAAGGTACTGTCCACTGACCATTGCGGGCAAGCAGACATTCATTGCCGCGGGTGATCAACGCCATAATGCAGGGAGACAGTCGCGGGTAGTAGATTTTGCGGCAGCGGTCGCAGCCCATAGCGCGCTCATTGGCAACAATGGTTGTCGGATTGCCGCAATAACCACAATAGCGGTGCGCCCGGTACCAATCATTGATTTGCAATGCCCTGCCCAGCAGCCGAAATAGGCCGTCGGGCAGACTGCCGAGAAACTTTCGCAACCCGGAGGTTCGCGGGGACAGTATTTCAAAGCCTGATGGCAAAAGTTCGACAGTAAAAATGGATTGCCCGCCATATTCCCCAAGGTAATGGAGCTCAGCATCCTCGGGCATCACCCATTTTAACTGGGAATACTCCCAGAACAGCTGATTATCGCCACCATAAACAATGTCATCGCCACAGGTAATAACAATCTTGCCCTCTATGCGATCGAAGGCGTAGGGGTCGCGAATGTGAAGTTCATCGTTAAACGTCACCTGTTGTCAACGCTCATGCCGCTTCAAGTGCTGCGAGATAATCTTCAGCAATGCTCAGGACAAAATCACTTTTTTCGCCCTGAGAGGTGTTCTGGAAATAATATTCAAGGGCGACCACTGCATCCGCAAAGGAGGCCATGCGGCTGTTTTTTTCTTCAGGTGCAAT
>JALOAH010000171.1 GCA_023228865.1 Porticoccaceae bacterium
CCAACTCACCTCGGATCACGGTTTTAACCTTGATAACAGCGCTGCCCAGCTCGAACCCGTGGTTAAACAATTGCGGGACAAGGGTATGCGGGTCAGCCTTTTCATGGATCCCGACAAACATCAAATTCGCCTCGCCCGCGAACTGGGCGCTGATCGTATCGAACTCTATACCGGCCCCTACGCCGCCGTCTGGAACACTGGCGTCGAGCTCGAAAAACTCCATGACGACTATCATCAGGCGGCAGCCTACGCCACGGAAATCGGTCTTGGCGTCAATGCCGGCCACGATCTCAACCTCGACAACCTAACAAGGTTTCGCGACATTCCCGGTCTTCTTGAAGTATCCATAGGCCATGCCTTCACCGTGGATTCCCTGGCCATGGGCATGACAGCCGCCACCCGCGCCTACAAGGCCGTGCTTGACGGCCATCCCTGGCAATGACGGCGCCCAGGCTCAACATTATCGGCTGCGGCCGAGTGGCCAAAACCCTGGGCAGACTCTTTGGCGACAGACAGCTGGCCGCTATCACCACGATCTACAGCCGCAATCTCGACAGGGGTAGAGCAGCCTGCGGGTTTCTTGGCCAGGGTAGCGCCACCGACAATCTCGCCAGCCTTGCCCCTGCCAATGTCTGGTTGATTGCCGTTGCCGACGACGCCATCGCCCCAATGGTTCGACAACTGGCCGAGCTCGATCATCTCCACTGGGACAACAGCATCGTTTTTCATTGCAGCGGCATCCACAGCTCGTCCCTACTCCAACCTCTGGCTGAAAAAGGCGCCGCTACCGCCAGCCTGCACCCCATTCACAGCTTTGCCAACCCCGCAGACTCCATTGCGCAATTTCAGGGCACCTATTGCACCGCCGAGGGCGACCCTGACGCAGTGGACTCTCTGACAGCAATGTTTGCAGCCCTGGGCGCAATCACCGTTGCCATCAACAGTGACCGCAAAGCCCTTTACCATGCTGCCACGGCTGTGGCCAGCAACCATTTGGTAGCGCTGATCGCCAACAGTTTGGAAATGCTGAACCGTTCAGGCGTGGAACCATCAATAGCCGCATTGATGCTGAAGCCACTGATTCTCGGCAGCGCCGGCAACGCCCTGACGACATCCCCCCAGACCGCACTCACCGGCCCCATTCAGCGGGGTGACAGTGACAGTGTTCGCAAACACCTGGGGGCGATAGAGAACTATTGCCCTGAACTGTTAATCCCCTACAGAGTGATGGCTCGCGAGACTCTGAAGCTGGCGACAGCCAATCCCAAAGGCGCAAACAGCGGTCACCAGTCCATTGCGGCGTTACTGGCAGTTTCTGGAGATTGACGCCCAGGGATACAAGATCTTATGCAGGCGGAAAAGAAATCCGAGGAGGATTTTGGCAAACCCTTGACCCCCAGCACTGATAGTTTGCAGCCAGCCTGCTAAAATGGCGCCACCTTCACCCGACACCAGGCATTTCCGCAGTGATTCAGCGCGACAAAAATCTGTCTACAGAGCAAAAAGCCCTAACCATCAACCTCGACGAACAGAAGTACGGCACCATCGTCGAAATTGGCGCCGGCCAGGAAGTCGCCCGCCAGTTTTTTAATGCCGGAGCCGCTGCGGGCACTATCGCCAAAACTGCATCGGCCTACGACATGCAGATCAGCGACGAAATCTACGGCAAGGCCGGACGCTATGTCAGCCTCGAACGTTTGCGGCAGATGCTCGACCACGAGTACGACCTCCTCATCGAGCGCCTTGCCAACCGGCGCTCCCGCAACACCCATTTTTTCTGCTACGCAGCCACAGTGACGGCAAAAGGTTACAAGCAAAACAGTGAATGCCACGGCTGGATCGGCATTCGCCTACAGATGTATCCAGGGGCGCCAGCCAGTGAAATTGTCATGCACGTCAGTATGATGGATGAAACCAACAGGCTGCAGTCGGAAGCCCTGGGAATTCTCGGCGTCAACCTTATGCACGGCGCCTTTTACCATGCCCTCAAACCCAAGTGGCTGATCGAAGGTCTGCTGGACAATCTCGAAAACAATCGCATTGAAGTGGATCTTATTCATTTTTCAGGCCCCTATTTTGAAGAGCTCGACAACCGCCTGATGAACCTTCACCTGGTGCGCAGCTGGTGCTGTCGCGCAGTGATGTTTGATACCGAGGCAACCCCTATAGTGCCCGGCGAAGAATTGCGCAAAAAACACACTCTGGTGCTGCGGGGATCTTTCAACCCGCCGACAAAAGTGCACGTCGACATGATGGAATGCGCCCTGCGCCAGTTTACCGAAGAGGAGGGGCTGAGCCCCGCCAGCATCTCGAAAATGGCGGAGATCACCATGGCGGATATCGCCAAGGATAAAGAACAGGCAGATGCGGTGTTTCTCGCCAGGGTCGAACTTCTCGCCTCCCTGGGTTACAACGTCCTGGTTTCCGATTATTTGCGTTTTTTCCGTCTCCGTTCCTGGATTCGCCGTTACACCCAGAACAATATTGGCATCGTTCTCAGCGTTCTCGATTTCAGCCAGATCTTCGATACCCGTTTCTACGAAGGCCTCGAAGGCGGCCTGCTCGAAGCCATGGGCAAGTTGTTTTCCGATAACACTTACGTCTATGTCTATCCTGCGAAGATGAATGACGCCCTGGTAACACTGGACAACGTCGAGGTGCCGAATCAGGTCGTCCACCTGCTAAAACATCTGGTGGCCAATCGCGCCATGGTTCCCGCCAAATACCACCGAGAGGAGCACATGCATATTGTCGCTGGCGAGACGTTAAAAATGATTGCCAGCGGCAAGGGAGAATGGGAAGATAACGTGCCCGAATCAATTGCTGAAATTATCAAAGCCAGAAATTTATTTGGGCTAAAACAATAACATCCGTGGCAAAACTTGGCGCCCGCTTATTGACAAGCTGGTGCCCCGGAGCCACACAGTAATGAGGAATCGAAAATCATGTTAGCTGAAGACAAGCATACCCTCGCCAATATAGGCAAAATGGTTCTCGCCGGGCTCGCCCTCACCATAGCACTGGTTTTTCTGGCCGCGCTGCTTACCTGAACCATTCATCCTTGCCGTATTGATGGCGCAAAAACCGAAAATGTGCTTTTCGGTTTTTCCATAAAATCAATCAATTACCACCTTTTTTTTGGGCGGCAGTGGTTGTATGCCCCCATGCTTTCGCGCCGCCCTTTTCCCAGGGCTTCAGGTGCTTCTAACTGAGCTTTTGCCAGCACAGATCCATGGTTTTTTCGGCTGCGCCACACTGCCTGACAAGCTGCTTTCAGGATGTTTTCCCCCTGCATCCCTGAGATTATTCCACAGTAACAGCCAGGCTCCCTGCCAAGGCAAGCAGGCGCCCGAGCATTCAATGGGTGAAACCGGCGGCAACAGCCTTTAGAATAGAAACACTAACTCTTTACTGCGAAATCAGCTTATGTCGAGAAAAGGACGTTTAATCATGGTTCGCCACGGCCAGACTCCGGCGAATGTCAGCGGTATCTGGCACGGCAGTACCGACACCCCGCTGACAGAAGTGGGACATCACCAGGCGGACAACCTGGCGGCGCACTTTCATCGGGTAATGATTCCCGACGTCATCTATGCCAGCCCCCTTCAGCGCGCCCACAACACGGCAAAAGCCATTGCCGATATTCACAATCTTTCCGTCAACCTCGATCCGCGCCTCGCGGAACTCTCCCTGGGAGAATGGGAGGGCTACAGGTTTGAAGATATCCGCAAAACCCACGACCCCGAGGGTTTGCTTTTCAAGGATCCCCACTTCACCCCGCCGCGGGGAGAATCTCAGCTGATCGTCAAAAAACGCATTGTCGCCGCTATCGAGGAAATTCTTGACAAACACAGGGATGAAAATGTGGTGATGGTGTCCCACGGCGTCACATTGGGGATTGCTATCGCCCACTATCTCCACGAAGATACTACCCGTTGGATGGAGTATCATCACGAAAATACTGCCTATACCGAATTTTGCCCCATCGACAAAAAGCTGGTGTTTTTTAACAAAACGGATCATTACAGCAGGGATTGATTACTGGCGTTGCAACCACTGCCTGCCCCGGCAAGGCAACAGTGAATGCAGATAACCAGAGGCATCGGCGCGGGGATTTTATAAACCAGCGCCCTTTCCGCTGGCACCGGCAAGCCAGATTGTAGTGGTCGCGCCCAATGGAGCTTGTCACCATGATCGCATTATTGATTTTTGTTCTGGTTGTCCTGATGCTGGGCTTTACTGGTGCCAATCTGCCAGTGGCTGCCGCTACCCTGGGGCTGATTTCCCTCATTCTGTTTTTTGTCGACGACACCCCCCTGTGGCTCGAAATTCTGAGCCTGCTGTCAGCGCTGGTTTTGGCAGCGCTGTCTGTTGCTGGACTGAGAAGCCAATGGCTGTCCCGGCCTTTGTTTCGCTGGTTTTGCAAAATTGCCCCGACAATGTCTAACACGGAAAAGGAAGCCCTTGAAGCTGGAACCCTGTGGTGGGACGGTGAACTATTTTCCGGCAATCCCGACTGGAACCGCCTGTTAACCGCACCCAGACCGGCGTTAAGCAAAGAGGAACAGGAGTTTATCGACGGACCTGTGGAAGAACTCTGTGCCATGCTCAACGACTGGCAGATTCTCCACGACAAGGATTTGCCAGCGCAGGTGTGGGAATTTTTGCGCAGCAAGGGGTTTTTCAGCCTGATTATCGACAAGGCCTATGGCGGCCTCGGTTTTAGCGCCTATGGCAATTCGGCTGTGGTCACCAAAATCGCCAGCTGCAACCTTACCGCAGCAGTGACGGTGATGGTGCCCAACTCCTTGGGCCCTGGGGAATTATTGCGGGATTTCGGCACCAAAGAGCAGCAGGATTATTATTTGCCCCGCCTCGCCAGCGGCGAGGAGATTCCCTGCTTTGCCCTTACAGGCCCCACTGCGGGGTCGGACGCCGCATCCATGCCAGACACCGGCATTGTCTGCAAAGGCCAGTGGCAGGGTCAGGAAGTGATTGGCCTGCGCGTTAGCTGGAATAAGCGCTACATCACCCTGGCG
>JALOAH010000172.1 GCA_023228865.1 Porticoccaceae bacterium
TGCTGGAACGCAATCCAACCACCACCCGGCACCCGAAAATGGATTTGACCAATGGCCGCTCCATGGAGCTCTACCATCGCCTGGGCATTGCCGACGATCTTCGCGCCGTGGGGGTTCATGGCGACAACCCCTTTGATATCGCCTGGGTGACCCACATGAATGGTCACGAACTTTACCGCTTTGACTATCCTTCCGCCAATCAGGTGACTGAGCGGATTCGCCGTAATAATGACGGCTCCGAAGCCAGCCAGGCGCCGCTGCGGGTGAGCCAGGTGGATATCGAGCCGGTACTGAAACGCCTCATTGATGCCAACCCCCTGGTGGATGTGCGTTTTGGCACCGCCTTTGAGCGCATTGTTGAAGAGCGCGCCGACAGCCTGGTGGTCGAAATCTCCTCTTCAGAGACGGGCGCCAAATCCACTCTGGAATGTGCCTACCTGGCGGGTTGTGACGGTGGCGGCAGCCGCGTGCGGCGGCGCCTGGGTATTGAACTGGAAGGGGAAACCGCTGTGGCCAGCGCCTTTATGGTGCACTTCCATTCCACCGATACTCGACTGCTGCAACGCTGGGGTGTCACCTGGCACTACCAGAACGGCGCGGGAACCCTGATTGCCCAGAACGACATCGATACCTGGACATTGCAGGCCTGGCTGCCGCCGGGGGATGACGGCAGCAGCTGGAATGCGGACGAAACCTTGCAGTCGTGGATAGGCTGCGACTTTGACTACCAGATTCTTCAGGCCAACCCCTGGTCGGCACACTTTGTGGTGGCGGAACGCTACCATCAAGGGCGTGTCATTCTGGCGGGGGATGCGGCACACCAATACATACCCACCGGCGGTTACGGCATGAACTCCGGCGTTGCCGATGCCATTGGTGCCGCCTGGGTGCTGGCGGCGCGGATTCAGGGCTGGGGCGGTGCTGAACTCTTTGCTGCCTACGATGCGGAGCGGCGCCATACGGCCTGGTGGCACCTCAATGCCTCAAAGCGGCATATGGGTGTGCGCATTCAAATGAGCGAGCTTTACGGGGCAGCGGGGGATATCGATTCCGACAGTGCCGCGGCGGTGGCGAATCGCCAGCGCCTGGGCGAGCACATCAAAGCCCTGGGCAATGCGGAAAACGAAAGCTGGGGTGTGGAGCTGGGTTATCGGTACGATCATTCGTCGATCATCTGCCGCGAAGCGAATGCGCCGGACATAGACCCGATCACCTACAGGCCGAGCACCTGGCCTGGCAGCCGCTTGCCCCATGTATTTTTAGCGGATGGCTTTTCGATTCATGACAAATTGGGGCTGTATTTTACCCTGCTTGTTTTCCCTGGCGGTGCTGCTGCTGAAGCGGAGCAGGCGGTGGCCGGAGGCAAAATACCCGTCAAGGTGGTGGCGATCGACGATCACCATGCGGCGGGAATTTACGGCTACACCTATTTGCTGGTGAGACCGGATCAGCATATTGCCTGGCGGGGTCAAACTCTGGCAGGAAATATGGCTGATATTATCAAAACCGCCGCAGGCTGGTGAGCTATTGTAAATTTAACAAAATTGACCAACAGTGTTAGTCTTTGGCGCTGTTCATTCTAGTCGCAACAGTCAGTTTCAGGTGGTCAAATCCACAATATAAAAGAGGTCTATGATGGACACTAATCATTCTGCAAATACAGAGAACGCTATTATATCGCCGGTAAAACTGGCGCATTTCGTCGTTAGAACATCCAACTTCAAGGAAATTGTCGATTGGTATCTAAAGGTGTTGGGGGCTGAAATATCCTATGCCAATGACCAGTTGGCATTTATGACTTACGATGATGAACATCACCGTGTAGCGGTTTTAAATATTCCCGGGCTTGGAAAACAACCGGATGGTATTGTCGGGATTCACCATGTGGCGTTCACTTATGCGACACTCAATGATTTGATGTCAACTTACGAACGACTGAAAAAGATGGATATTAAACCAGTATATGTTATAAATCACGGCCCCACGACATCTCTCTACTATGCTGACCCAGATGGCAATCAGCTGGAATTTCAAATTGACAACTACGATACCGTTGAGGAAGCGGGTAAGTTTTTCTTTAGTAAAGAATTTGCCGAAAATCCGATAGGTGTTGAATTTGATCCAGACGAACTGCTGGCTCGCTTGCGTGCGGGCGAGCCGGAAAGCGAATTGAAAAAACGTCCTAACGTTGGCAGTAAAGATCTTTCCGACGTCAAACTAAAATAAGTGGATCTACACAGATGGCAATGGATTCTTTAGACATTGAGGATATGCTCGCAATAACCCAGACTATTCATCATTATTTCAAGTTGGTGGATACAGGAAGGGCTGCTGATGTATATAGCCTTTTTTGTGAAAATGGTGCTCTGACGTTTGGCGCTGGCGCGCCCAAGCCAGGAACTCTCAGCGGCGATAACCTCAAAGCTTCCCTGGAGGCCAGACAGCAGCAAACGGGTGTCATCACCCGCCACGTTGTCAGCAATATTCAGTTCTCCGCCCAGGCCGAAGGTCGGATTTCTGTCTACTCATTATTGACCTTGTACAGAGCTGAATCTGGGGCAGCCCCCGACACCTATCCCGCCTCAGTTGCTGATATTGAAGATGTCTTCACCAATGAAAATGGCGTCTGGAAAATTCTGCAACGGTTGATATCTCCTGTATTTAATCGCCAATGATAACCACCACATCACAGCAAAAATCAAAGAGCAGGGGCAGAGAATTACTGTTCAATAAATTCAGCTGCTATATCCTTCCAGGAAGGGTTTCTGACCCCAACACAGGTTTAAAAGAAGCCCTTGATGCCGAAGAGTTTGGTTTGGGAGCTGTATGGATTTCTGAGCGCTATGCGGTAAAGGAGCCGGCAGTTTTGTCCGGAGCGATAAGCCAAATTACCTCGAAAATAGACATTGCCGGCACTATGTTTGCCACCATGCGCAATCCCATTGTTACCGCCAGTGTGGCCAATACTATGCAGGCCATTAGCAACAATCGTTTTAGGCTGTTGTTGGCAAAAGGTGTTCCTTCCCACCTCAATGACATGGGATCTCCTGCGATTACCTTTCAGCGCTTGGCGGATTTTATTCCGATGCTGAGATCACTCTGGACTGGTGAAACCCTGCAATACGAAGGTATTCTTGGCAAATTTCCCGAGTTGGTTTTGACGGATCGCTATGAAGGACCAACGCCGCCAATCATCATGACGGCTATCGGAGAAAAGTCCCTGGCGTTTGCTGGCCAACACTGCGATGGCGTATTGATACATCCTTTTATTACCACCGACGGCCTCAAAAAATCTGTCAATATTGTGCGCCAATCCGCTGAAAAATCTGGCCGTGATCCCGACAGTGTAAAAATTTATCAAGTTGTCATCGTTGCGCCAGAATTGCAACAGGATGACAAGGAAGCCATTGTCGATGGCCGTGCCGTTACCTATTTCCAGATACCCCAATTGGGTGAAATGATATGCGAAATCAACGGTTGGGATAAGCGCGTTCTTGATCAGGTAAGGAATCATGCTCTTTTTACTGATCTGGGCGACAACTTGGCGGAACAGAAATTTAGCCGCGAGCAGCTTGTGGAAGTGAGTCGTGTAATACCCCAGGAGTGGTTGAGTACTGGCGCTGCCGCTGGTACTCTGACCCATTGCACCTCAACCTTGTGCGATTTTATTGATGCTGGTGCTGACGAAATTTTATTGCACGGAACAACGCCGGATAAACTCAAACCCATGACAGATAAATTAATCGAAGTCCTGCCGTCGAGATACAACTAAGGAAGCTCTGATTAATGTCATTCCCGCGCCGGCGGGAATCTATAATCCCTTGATTTTTCGTCACTCCCGCCTACACGGGAGTGACGAAAACTGAATTAATCAGAGTTTTCCTAAATTTTTACATTATTGACAATCCATAATTTGAGTATCGAGAATACAATGGAAATAGATGTACTGGTTATTGGTTCTGGCGCGGCGGGTCTTGCGACTGCAGTTGTCGCCGCCCATCACGGTCTTAGGGTTCTTGTGGTCGAGAAATCTAATTATTATGGGGGCACCACAGCCTACTCGCTGGGCGCTCCCTGGATTATCGCCAATAAGCATCAGCCGCCATTGCAACTGGAAGACAGCCCGGAAAAGGGCGACGAGTATCTTCGTCAAACCCTGGGGGATCTCTATGATGCCGACAAGGTTTCTGCCTATATCGAATCGGGCAAAGACATGGTGGCATTCATGGAAGAAAAAACAGAAGTCCGCTGGGATGGTATTCCCATGCCGGATTATTTTCCTGACGCCCAGGGCGCCGCTTTTGGCCGCACAATGCTTACCAGAGCCTACGATGGAAGACCGCTGGGCAAAAAATATCTCAATCAAATTCGTCCACCGCTGCCGGGGTTTTCGGTGTTTGGCGATATGCAAGTAGATCCCCGTGAAGCCGGCCATCTAACCAACAGTTTAAAAAACAGACAGGATTTTCTCTACGCAGCAAAAAAATTCCTCACCTATATCAAGGATAAAATCGTTTACGGTCGTGGCGCCTATTTGGCCAATGGTAACGCTCTCATAGGCGCTCTGATGAAATCTGCCCTTGATAGTGGTGTCCAGCTTTGGCGCAGCGCGCCAGCGACGAGACTGCTTACTGATAATGGCGCTGTTGTTGGCGCCATTGTGCAGCGGGAAGGCGTCGCCGTTACTATTACTGCGAAAAAAGGTGTGGTTCTTGCCAGCGGCGGTTTTGGCGCCAACCCTGAATTGCGCGCAAAATATATTCCTCTTGCTGACTCTCATATTAGTGTTCAGCCGGATGAAAATACCGGCGATGGTATTCGTATAGGACAGGAAGCCGGTGGTGTCCTGGGGGCGGTGAATCCGGAAAATGGCGTATGGGCGCCGGTGTCGATAATGATTAACAAAGATGGTTCTCTGTCGAAATATCCCCATTTTGGCCCAGATCGTGGTAAACCGGGATCGATCATTGTCGATCAAAGTGGTAAACGCTTTGCCAATGAAGCC
>JALOAH010000173.1 GCA_023228865.1 Porticoccaceae bacterium
AGGCGCGGCCCGCGCTGGATTCGGGTAGGTCGCTTGAGCCAGGGAGTGATCCCTGGCCTAGATGAATGACTGTTCGCGACAGAACCCGGCTTACAGGCCGGCTCCCATTTTCTTTTATCTCTTTGATTATTAAGAAAAATACCCCTTCTGCACTCCTGATCCCAGGGGTGGCACACAAAGTGGTACACAAATATCTCCTTCAGCGGGGCTAAAACTGGTACTTCCGGTGGCGTGTTCCTGCTCATCTGGTTTCTGTTTTTGGTCGCAGAGAAATCAAAGCGTTCTCTCTGAGCCATAAGTAGGGATGTTGTTAATCCTTTGATTTTATTTGTTTCATCTAGATAAAGGGTTAGTGGCTCCAGATGAAGCGGATTGCAAGGTAATTGCTTGACACGCGGGGCATTCTCGAGACAATTCGATAACGAATTACTTAACTTTCGGCCATGCTCAGCACTCAATCATGGCCGAAAGTAAGATCGGATTGTGAGGGGGGGGGTAGCACAGGTAACCTGGCATGAGAGTTGACGTGGCGGAGAATGATTTTGTGAAGAAATGGAATTGTTTTCCGGCAGCGCCCGCTTGTTTCGGCAATGTGAAACGGGTATCTGTAATGGGTCAAAGAGTTAACCGCCAGAGAGGAGCCATCCTGCTGGAAGCAGTGATAGGGATCATGCTGGTAGCCATCATTGGGGCTGGGCTTGCCCAGGTGCTCGCCACCACCCTTAAAACCCAACGCTACGCCACCACCCAGAATCTGGCCATTATCCAGTTGCGGGAGCATCTGCAAACCTCGACCGCGCCGCCGGTAAAGATTGGCGAGGAAGCGCTGACGCTGAGCAATGAAACTGGCGAAATCGTTCCGCTCGATATCAAAGTGGCAAATGTCGAGGCGACCAAGCGAACGGTTTCAAAGGCGATTTCACGGCAGTTGAGCGTCGACAATCAGGACTTGTTCGGCGGCACTGTTTCGATATCACTAAAAGACAAATAGCTCACTAGGCATACATTGATGCAGGACGCGATAGACACCTCACACCCCCACCAGCGGGGCATCTCCCTGATAAGCCTGCTGATAGGCATGTTGCTGGCCATGCTCGCCCTGCTAGCCATGCTGATGCTGTTCCGCACTGTGGTGCACAATAGCGCCGAAGCGGGCCGGGACTCACGCCAGAATGGCGACCGCTCGCTTGCCCTGCTGATGGCCCACCAGCATCTGCACGATGCTGGCTACGGGTTGCCCGCGGCCACCTTCGCCACTGATCTGCAACCGTGCAACGCCACGCTGGATCCGGACACTGGCGCACTCCCCGACTGTACGGCCGCTGCCGGCGCCTCCCCCTGGACGGTGAACACCCTGCTGTGGCGCTTCGACTCGGACCGCGACGGGACGCAGCCACCCGTCTGCGCCGGGCTGCACAGCTCCGAGCAGGGGTTCTACTATCTGATGCCGGTCAGCTGCGAAACATCGGGCTGGCCCACCTCATGGCAGCCCCAATGGCTGCTGTCAGATATCGATGGGCAAGCACCGCTGGAACTGAAGGTGGAGAAACACGCCACGGCGGCGGGTGCCTGTCAGGCTCTCGGTGCCGCCGGCAGCGGCGGTGTAAGCGTCACACTCCGCGGCCAGCACACCGGCTCCGGTACGGCGCTCGAAAGTTCCACCTGTTTGGTTAACTTCCCTCCCCAGTAGGAGTACAGGCCGTGAAAGGCACCCACCATCGTAAGCAACGTGGTATCACTACCCTTCTTACTCTGATCCTGATCGGCCTGGCCCTCACTGTCGCGGTGATGGGCGCTACCCGCCAGCTGCGCTCTCAGCAGGAGCAGAGTATCGCCCTGCACAGCCAGACTATTGCCCAGGCCAGGGCGTGGACGGCGGCGGAGGTGTTGCGGGAGTATTTGCATCAGCAGGTATTGGATACGGCGTCTTGGGATGCTTTCAGGAACGCCATCGCGTCGGAATCTTCCGTGGCGGTGGATATGGGAAACTTTGACGGCGTTACCGCCAGCCTCAGCCTCGGCCCGGAAGACCCGGCTAACCCCTCTTACCGCTTGGTCACCGCCCAGATAGTAGCCAAGGCGGTGGAAGACACGCGGGCAGAGTCCACTTCCACTCTGGAAGCGGTGTACCACCTCAATTTGCCAGTTGTAACAGGTGGAAATGGTAGCGATGGGGAGCCAGATACTCGGGCTATCAATTTCAAGGATGGTCTCAATGTCGGGGGTAATATCGGCTTTATTACCCTTCCTGGCCAGAGCTACGATATCAACGTCGAAGGCAATGTTTATATCGGAAGTCTTTCCGTGGATGGAATCGGCGCCATACGCTCTACAGGATCGGTGCATATTTGCGGTGGCGGCTCTGGGCAACAACCCATCTCGCTGATTCACGCCAGTTGCGATGTCGATATCAGAAGCTTCACCGTATCTGTCGATACCATCAAGGCAACCCGCAATGTCTCCCTTTACAACCATGTCAGCACCAACCTGCTGGTAGCCAATGGCACAGCCGACATCGTGAGCGGTACCCACAACAATATCTATGCCCATGACGGAAAATCCGAAGCTGGCGCCACCTGTGTAGAAACACCGCCCAATAATTGCCCTGGATCAAGCAGCCCCAGCTTTACTGGAATTCGCACATTCTGGGGGACCAAGGTGAACGGTGGCCTTTACAGCAAAGGCAATATAGACCCTACCGGTTCTTCAGCGAACTCCGGGAAATTCAGTATAGGAACGGAAGGACTGGTTAACGGACAGGCTTGCACGCCCAACTCTAATTATGAGTGTGTAGCTCCCCAGATGGAGGCGCCCGTTCCTCCTGTGACGGTGGAACCGGAGGTGTTCGACGTGAACACCTTGCGCAACATGGCGAATTATATTTTTTCCTACGATGGCAACAATATTCGGGTAAAAGTAAAGGGCTTGGAGGACATTCCGGACACCCCCGAGCAAGGGGAGCTTTCTGATGGATATTACCTTATGTACGACATCAAGAACGTACCGTCCAATGGCTGGATATGTAAAAAACAGACCTTTTATGCCAACAACAAGGAAGAATGTCCGGCAAAGATCACATGGTATACCGCTTCAGGAAACCAGCCCGTGATTCACCCTCCCGCAACCTCTTCATCCTGCTCATCAAGCGGCGCATTCTGCCATAACTGGCGGCTCAGCGGAAATAGTCCGTCAAGCATTGCGCCTGGAATCGCCTTCTTTGAAGGGAGCTTGACTCTTAACCTCGGCAGATTTACCAATACTTTCATTGCAACAGGCGACATCCATGTCACCACTGGTGGCAGTTGGACCAACACTGTATTTGCACTGAATTATGCAGGCCCTGATGGCATCACTAAAGTTTCTGGCATGACAGCAATAGGAGTTTGCGATAACAACCACTATTCCACGGTAACAAGGCCAAAGGATTTCTGTACAGATAAAGGTTACAACCACAAAGCCCACAACGGCATTGGTAACTATGCCCTACTTGCTGGCAGTTGCCCGGAAGGCAGCCAAAACGGCTGCTCCAAAGAAAGCTATATTGGTGGAAAGATCACCACCGAAAAACACGTCTTTGGTGCCATTAAAGCTGGAGATCTTTTCGAAGGCGGACAGGACACGCACATATACGGGTATGTTTCTTCCCTGGGGCAGGGGAGCAGGCGAACGACATTAACCACAAACAAAATGGGCAATACGACCAGAATTTACCTAGATGTACCAACAGAACGCCAGGACATTTATGACCCTTCCGGTGGGTTGGGGGCAGACAGTTCTCCTCCTCAACCAGGCTCTGCAGTACTTCGTTGGACCCGCTATCTTTGATCATCTGTCCGAAACGCAGGCTGGAGCGAGGAAAGCACCTTCCTCGCATCCTCCAGTATTTCCTCTCTCCAGGCAACCGGCTCCAGCACTTCGATGCTGGCGCCCATGGCTTTCAGCCACCATAAAGTTTGCTGGTCGTCGGGTACGCGGGCTTCGAGTAGCTTGCGGTCAGTACCTGGAATCTCAGACAGGGATTGTTGTTCTGATAAAGGTGTTTCATTCAGCAGCCAAGCGACCTGAGGTTCTACTTTCGCCTTGAGGGTTATTGGCTCATTGCTCAACAGGTAACCAAAGGCGCCACTGGCGATATAGTCATCAAGGTTGAATCCGGGGGTCTCGCGCCACTGTTCCTGGCTCAGGGTTACTTGTTCGATGCGGTGGAGAGCAAACTGGCGCACGTCTTCATAGGCGTTGACGGTGGCGATCAGGTAAGTAACGCTGTGCCGGCTGACGATGCCCTGGGGGTGGAGCGTCAGCTGCTTGTGCTCCTTGGCGCTGCGAGAAAGGTAGTTGACGTCGATCGCGCGGTGGGAAAGAAGGGCCTCAGACACAGTTTGCCAGGTCTGTTCATCCAGCGGTGCGGGTATCAGCGCTTTGCCATTGGGTATGGCTCGCACGCGCCTGGCCCACTGGCTCAAACCGTTTTCTTCGAGATCGTCCAGCAAGCGGCGAGCATCCCGAAACTGCGGTGACAGCTGGCCTATTACCACGGGTGGCAGTAGCCCACGGAGATATTCTTCGGCTAACACCAGAGTCAGGGCGCTAGGCACATCCAGCGCTGGCAGGTTGCAGTGGAAGTCGCGGTCGAAGAACCAGCGGTAGGGCTTGCTGCTATCGTCACAGCCCAGTGGGAAATGGTGTGCGAGCCGATCACGGAGGTCGCGCTGCAACGATCGCATATCGACCTGAAAGCCTCGCTCTCGCAGTTTTTCCAGTAACACTGGCGTGCTGATGCGCCCAGGATTGCGCGGGATGAGCTGTAGCATGGTCAGGTAGCGGAATAATGTGTCTCTGATCTCTGACATTGACTTTCTGCTCTCTACTTTTCTTTACTTTTCCAGCCGATCACTGGTTGGGAAATAACCATTTATTTTTTTATCTACTTTGGCAAGCAGTCCCTGATCAACT
>JALOAH010000059.1 GCA_023228865.1 Porticoccaceae bacterium
CAGGACGCCGATGGCAACATTACTTGATGGCAAAAAGATCTGGCAGGAAAAATTCATAAACTGAATCTGACCTGACAGACACCTTCTGAAAAGTCGGTAACTGTCAGATCAGGTCTGAACTACTACAGTTTATTGATGTAGATTAGGGGGAATGGGCGTTCCGGTTTGCACTTAATTTGGATGCTCAGTTGCTCCTGATATCGGGTTTTGTCCTCGGTCGCCGTTTGAGCCTTTAGTTTGAAGATGATTCCCACTAAAACGTGATGTTGCCAGTCAAGGCGTGATTTTCGGGAAATCTGTGGTTTTTCCATAGCCTGCTAAATATTTCGATTAACAGCATTTGGGCTTGAAACTAATCGCTATTGAAGACCTTTTCTTTCCAGTCGGGTCCCAGCGATTGCTCAATGTAGTCACGCATAAACTGGCGAATCTTCTGTGACGGTGTAACGTCCTCCTGGTCACACAATTTTTCAAAGGCTGCTTTTTTTTGGGGGTCAACCAGAACTGTTAACCGGGCAGTGCGTTTTTCCATGGTGTTGCTCTTTATTGGCTTAATATTTGTACTTAATAGGTGCTAGTTTGGTTCGTGTGCAGTGTAGCTGAACAGAGCCCTTGTCCCCAAGGGTTCTGTTCCCGGTTAATTATTGTGCTGAGTCTGATAAGCACGGGCCTGCACTGGTCAGGGATTTGCCGCTCGGAGTGTCAGTGAATCGTTCGAAATTGGTGATAAACTTATTCGCCAGTGACGTAGCTTTATGCATCCACTCGTTGAGATTGGTGTATGTATTACGTGGGTCAAGCAGGTTGCATTCTACCCCTTCCAAGGCAGTTGGAATCTCAAGGTTGAATAGCGGCAAACAGGTAAAATCAGCCGCCTCAATGGAACCATCCAAAATTGCATCGATAATGCGGCGGGTGGCTTTGATGGAGATACGATTGCCTGTACCATTCCAGCCAGTGTTGACAAGATAGGCTTGGGCTCCGGATTGCGTCATCCGTTTTTTTAGCACTTCGGCATACTGGGTCGGGTGCAGGCTCAGGAATGCGGCGCCAAAACAGGCGGAAAATGTCGGTGTGGGTTCAGTGATACCGCGTTCGGTACCTGCCAGCTTGGAGGTGTAGCCAGAGAGAAAATAATATTCCGCCTGCTCTTTGCTCAGGCGCGCAACTGGCGGTAATACGCCAAATGCATCAGCGGTCAGAAAGATCACTTTGGTGGCGTGACCGCCCACCGATGTAGGCTTCACGATGTTCTCGATATGATAAAGCGGGTATGACACGCGGGTGTTCTCGGTTTTGGAAGCATCGGTATAATCGATATTACCCTCGGTATCTACAACGACGTTCTCCAGCAGAGCGTCCCGCTTGATTGCGGCATAAATCTCCGGTTCTTGTTCCTGGCTGAGGTTGATGGTTTTGGCGTAGCATCCACCTTCAAAGTTGAAGACGCCGTTATCATCCCAGCCGTGCTCGTCATCGCCAATCAGGGCTCGTTTTGGGTCTGTGGACAAGGTCGTCTTGCCGGTGCCGGACAAGCCGAAAAAGATTGCTGTTTCACCGTCTTCGCCAACATTGGCAGAGCAATGCATGGAGGCAATACCTTTTTGTGGTAGCAGGTAGTTCATGACCGAAAAAATGCCTTTCTTCATTTCACCGCCGTACCAGGTTCCGCCAATTAACTGCATACCTTCGGTCATATTGAAGGCGACGAAATTTTCGGAATTCAAACCCTGTTCCTTCCAATGAGCGTTCGAGGTCTTGGCGCCGTTCAATACTACAAAGTCAGGCTCAAAGGTCTCCAATTCGGCTTCCGACGGGCGAATAAACATATTTCTGACAAAGTGAGACTGCCAGGCAACTTCAGTCACAAAGCGCACTTTCAATCGGGTGTCCGGGTTAGCACCACAAAACAGGTCGTTGACAAACAGTCGCTTGCCGCTGAGCTGCTCACCCACCTGGGCTTTTAGAGATTGCCATACTTCAGGCGTAATCGCCTTATTGTCATTGGTTCCCTGATCTGACCACCACAGCGTATCGCGGGTGGTATCGTCTTTGACGAAATACTTATCTTTGGGGGAGCGCCCGGTAAAAATGCCGGTGTCTACAGCTACCGCGCCGCTACTGGTGACGCGACCCGCCTCGTACCCGCTTAGCCCGGGACGGGTTTCCTCCTGAAACAGGACATCGTAGTCAGGGTTGTAAAGGACTTCCAGAGGGGCGTTTATTCCGTAAATAGAGAGCTGTTCGATAAGCTTGGATTTTGTCATCTAGGTTATCCTCCGTTACCTGGGGCGAGATAAGTGTAAATCAAAGAAGCATTGAATGATAACATTGTTATCATATAATGAGTGTATGCCAAGGTTCGAGATATCGAAAAACCTCAATCTTCCGGGTCTTTAGGAGAAAACCAATGTCTCATCGACAGCACTTATTTTCTTTGCGGGTGGGGCATGCTCTTAGGGAGGTGTTAGCTGAGGGGTATGGTCGAAAATGCCTAGTTAACGACCTAATTGCTGGTGCGACGGTGGGCGTCATTGCCATTCCGCTGGCAATGGCGTTGGCGATTGCCAGCGGTGTACCGCCACAATACGGCCTGTATACAGCGATCATTGCGGGTGCAATTATTGCGCTGACCGGTGGCAGTCGCTACAGCATCTCAGGACCAACTGCGGCGTTTGTGGTGATTCTGCATCCGTTGACATCCCTGTACGGCTTGGCGGGGTTGTTGTTGGCAAATTAAGGGGTCAAACCCCTTTCTCCTTAGTGGATACCTTCTGGTAACTCAGGAGCTCCCGTTTCGTTAACCAGCACTGGTTAATGGCAAGCCTGAAAACCCTGGCCATTGGCGGTGTTGCGGCCATTCTTGCCTACGTTGTGAGGATGCTTTTAAAAGGTGTGGGGTAGCCAGGTGCAGAGGGGATAAACCAAAAATCACGCCGTTGGCTGCGGCGAATACAATTATTTCGGGCTGACGGATTATGGCCAATTACCAGCTATTGGCCGCAGCCATCAATGCTGTCGCCGCGCAGCAGTTCAGCTCAGCAGGGATTTACGGGGTATGCGCTGTATACTGCATAAATGCTAAGATGTCAGGTTTTTACGGCACTCAAAACCATGGTAGAGCATCTCGCACAAATCCTCCTGCTTCTGGCTGTAGCTATTGCCGTCGTGGTTACGTTTCAGCGCCTCCGGGTGCCGACCAGTCTGGGGTATTTGCTGGTGGGTGTGATTCTTGGGCCATACACGCTGGGCCCGACGGTCTCGATACCGGAATTCGAAACCCTCGCCGAATTCGGTGTTGTCTTTCTACTGTTCACGATTGGCCTCAATTTCTCCCTGCCGCAACTGCAGGCACTGCGGCATCAGGTATTCGGGCTGGGAACCGGGCAGGTCGTATTTACAACCCTGCTCGTTGGCATCATTCTATGGTTCGCAGGGCTTTCTGTGGCGGTCGCGTTCGTGTTCGGTGCCGTTTTCGCCCAGTCCTCTACCACTGTGATTGCAAGTATCCTGAAGGAGCGGGGTGAGGAGAGCACCCAGCACGGCCGCCTCGGGGTTGCGATGTCTGTTTTCCAGGACGTTACTGCCGTTCCTTTTATTGTGATCATACCCGTGCTGGGCACTTCGGTGACTGCCGGAGTGCTGGCAGGCACTTTGGGGTGGGCGCTTGCGAAAGCCGTTCTCGCCCTCGCTCTGGTATTCATTGCCGGTCGCTGGCTGCTGCGCCCGTTATTTCATCTCATTTCCGAGCACCGTTCTCTCGAAATGTTCACATTGGCAGTATTGCTTATCGCCCTGCTCGCAGCATGGACCACCAACAGTCTCGGGCTGTCGCTGGCATTCGGGGCATTTCTGGCCGGAATGATGCTGGGCGAAACGGAGTTCCGTCACCAGGTGGAGTCGAGTATACGTCCGTTCCGCGACGTGCTGCTGGGTTTGTTTTTTATCGGGATCGGCATGCGCTTTGACCCCGCCGCGATTCCGCCAATCTGGCATTGGGCTCTGCTCGGCATGTTGCTCATCCTGGCAAGCAAGATACTGATCGTCGCGGTCATGGTGCGCAGGGCAGGGATTGACACCAGGGTGGCGTTGCGCACCAGTTTACTACTGAGCGTCGGTGGTGAATTCGGCCTTGCTCTCATTGCCATTGCGCTGGATTCTGAGGTGATCGGAATGCAGGAGGGACAGGTTCTGATAACCTCGGTGTTGCTTTCGATGATCGCGGGTGCTGTTCTGATTCGCTTTAATGGTGCCATTGCGTCCCACCTGGTTCGCGCCCCGCGCATGGAGACGAGCGATAGCCCCGAGTTGCTGGAAGTGGCGGAACAGCAGGTTGTGATCGGCGGTTATGGCCGTGTAGGCCACACCATTGCCGTGTTGCTGCACTCAAGCGATATTCCTTTCGTGGCCTTTGACACCGATCCGAAACGGGTTGAACAGGGAAGGGCGGATGGTCACTCTGTGCATTATGGTGATATCTCCGATCCGGAACTGCTGGCAGCCATTCATGTCGAGCACGCATCCCTGATCGTCATTACCGTTGACGGTTCCGCGTCAGCCTTGCGCGCCCTTTCATATTTACGCAGGACTTGCCCGCAGGTGCCGGTGATCGCGCGGGCGCGAGATCTCGAAACCAGTGCACAGCTGCTTGAAGCCGGCGCGATTCACGCCTATCCGGAAACCATTGAAGCGAGCCTGCGCCTCGGGGCATCGGCGCTGCAGATACTTCAGGTACCCTCTGTCGATATCGATGAGGTGATCCAGGGCGTGAGGGACTGGGGCTATAAACCCGTGATGGAAGATGGGCGCGACAAGCAGTAAAACGCGACTGGCTCCTGCCAGTCAACCCTGGTGTGCCGGTTGTTCGCCGAAAGCCGGGCCATGGTTGTGCTGTCTGTGGCGACAGGTCCGGATGAGGCTTTGCCGCCACTGCAAAAAGACCGTGAATTTCACTGTGAAAGAGCGCTGCTCCCACTGTAGAAAATGTCACCCTCCTCTTATATACTGCCGCTTTAAATATGTTCGTATTTATGCCGGCGCAATGGACAAGGGATATTCAGCAGGTTGTTGAAAAGTCTAGACGAGGCAGGCCGCGTCGCCAGCTTTTTAACAAGCTGCGATGACAGTCCCAAGCGAGGCCTGCTGATAGAGCCGAACAAAATAACACCGGCCAAATCCTACAGGCAGCAAGGAGAACAATGAGAACTCGTATTTCAAAGGCGCGACTCGGTGCAGTCGCCGCGCTATGGCTGATGGGCGCAGCCCTCATCCTGCCTGGCTGCAGCAAGCCAGAACCAACACCGGCATTTTCCCCTCCACTGGTCAACGTCGTCACGGTGGCTGAAACACGGGTTCCCATGAATTTCGCCTACACGGCGCGAGTCCGTGGCGAGCGGGAAATCGAAATACGCGCCCGCGTCTCGGGGATTCTCGAAAAACGCTTCTACGTTGAGGGATCAGAAGTCGAGGCCGGTCAGTTGCTGTTCCGGATCGATCCGCAACCCCTGGCCGCCGCCGTTCAAAGCGCTGAAGGCCGGTTGGCCATGGAGAAGGCAAAGCTGGTTGAGACCGAGCAGCAGCTCGAGCGCATCGCCCAGCTCCAGGAACGCGGCATCGTGGCGCGCCGCGACCGGGATCTCGCCGAAGCGGCATTCGCCAGCGCCAAGGCCGGCGTCCAGACAGCGAGCGCCGATCTGGTGGCGGCCAAGCTCAATCTCACTTATAGCGATGTACGCGCGCCCATCAGCGGCATCACCGGTCGCGAAGCCCGCTCAGAGGGCAGCCTGGTTAAGCCGGACGACGACTCCAGCCTTCTCACCACCATCACCCAGTCAGATCAGCTGTTCGTGGAATTCACCATGCCCGAGTCCGAGGCTCGCACAGTACGGGACGCCTTGGCGGAAAAAGCCGATGCAGTGATCGTGCGGCTCCAGCCCGCCGGAGGTGAGCTATTGTCGAGCCCGGCAAAAATCACTTTCGTCGATGCCCGGGTGGATAGCGACAGCGGTACCGTCAAAGTGCGCGCCACGTTCCGAAACTCCGGCAAGCACCTGGCTCCCGGCCAATTCGTGCGCGCGCAACTGGAGGGCCTGCACAGCCCGCCGGGTCTCTACGTGCCTGCCCGCGCCGTGCTGTACGGCGCCGACGGGCCTTTTGTCTGGAAAGTGGATCAGCAAAACCTGGTGCATTTCACCCCGGTGCGTTTTTCGCCCGGGTTTCGTGACCTTCTGCGCATCGATGAAGGCCTGAGCGCGGGGGATCGTGTGGTGGTTGACGGCGTGCTCAAGGTGGCGCCGGAGAGCCCGGTGGATGCGCAAACCGTCGATATTTGGGCGAGACCGGAAAATGTCGGAATCACGCCATGATCTCGCGAACCTTTATTGACAGGCCGTTGCTGGCCTGCGTGCTTTCGGGCTTCATCCTCATCGCCGGTCTGGTGGCGTTGCCCAACCTCAAAGTCTCCCTGTATCCCGATATTCTGCCGCCCATGGTGGACGTCTCCACATCCTATCCGGGCGCCAGTCCCGAAGTGGTGGCGGAAACCGTTTCCGCTCCCCTGGAACAACAGATCAACGGCACCGAGGGCATGATTTACCAGCGCTCCGCCGCCACGCCCAACGGCAGCGCCCAGACCGTCGTCACCTTTGCTGTTGGCAGCGATGCCGATCAGGCTGTCATCAATGTCCAGAACCGTGTTCAGGCCGCGCTGCCGCTACTGCCTGAAGAAGCCCGCCGCCAGGGTGTGACGGTGCGCAAACTCAATTGGACAGCGGTCTCCTACATCGGCTTTTATTCGCCGGACGGGCGCTACGACGCTAATTTCGTTTCCAATTTCGTCCAGCTCAATGTGATCGATGAATTGCGCCGCATCCCTGGCATCGCCGCGGTGGATACCTACGGGGCGAGGGAATATTCAATTCGTATCTGGCTGCAGCCGGACAAACTTGCACAGCTCGGTTTGTCGCCCATGGATGTGGCGCAGGCTGTTCGGGAGCAAAACTCCCAGTTTGCCACGGGTCGCACCGGCGACGAACCCCTGGATGAATACACGGACCAGGCCTTCAATATCGTGGCTTTGGGTCGCCTTTCCACGCCCGCGGAGTTCGAGAAGATCATTGTGCGCGCCGATGACGACGGCACTATCGTGCTGCTCCGGGACGTCGCTCGCGTCGAACTGGGTGCCCGCGACTACAGCATGACCAGTGTGCAGAACGGCAAGCCCGCCATCGCCATCGGTATCTTTCCCCAGCACGGCGCCAACGTCATCGAAATATCCGACGCGGTGCGCGCAATACTGGATAGCCTCAGCAAGGACTATCCTGAAGGACTCAAGAGCGAAATCCTCTTCGATACCAGCGACTTCGTCCGTGTCGCCATCACTGAAGTGATCAAAACCCTGATCGAAGCGGTGGTGTTGGTTTTTCTGGTGGTTTTCATTTTCCTGCAGAACTGGCGCGCCACGCTGATTCCCTGCCTTGCCGTGCCGGTGTCATTGATGGGCGCGCTGGCGGGCATGCTGGCAACGGGGGTCAACATCAACCTGACAACCCTGTTTGCCATGGTGCTGTCCATCGGTATCGTGGTCGACGATGCCATTGTCGTGCTGGAGAACGTCGAGCGCCACATGCGCACCAGTGGCGTCAGTGCCAAGGTGGCCACGCAGCGGGCGATGAAGGAAGTCACCGGCCCGCTGATTGCCATAGTCCTGGTGCTGACAGCGGTATTTCTGCCGGTGGCCTTCCTCGGTGGTCTCGTGGGTGAAATGTACCGGCAGTTCGCCCTCACCATTTCCATGTCGGTGATCGTGTCGGGCTTCGTCGCCCTGACATTGACCCCGGCGCTCTGTGCCCTGTTGCTCAAGCCCCACACCGAAACGGTGTCGGGCAATGCCCTGGGCGCCCGCTTTCGTGTCTGGTTCGAGCGCGCAACCCTGCGCTATTCACAGGGTGCGGCTTTCTTCATCCGCCACAGTCTGCTGGCGCTGCTGTTGCTCGCGGCCATGGTGGCAGCCATCTGGCAGCTCAATGGTGTTTTGCCCACATCCTTGGTTCCAGAGGAAGATCAGGGCTATGTGATCGGACTGCCTTTTCTGCCGCCCGCCTCATCATCGAAGCGCACCGATACGGTGATGATGGAAATCGACAGATCCTTCCGCGACCACCCTGCGGTATTTCAGACCTTTGGTTTCGGCAATACGGATCCCTACACCTTCCTTGCCCGGCCGGGTACCGGTTTTTCCTTTATTACCCTCAAGCCCTGGGATGAGCGCACCGAACCAGAGTTGCAGGCGCCAGCCCTGGTCAATGAGGTCAATGCCCTCAATGACACCGTCAAGGACGCCCTGGTGTTCGGCACACCGCCGCCACCCATCGAGGGACTCTCGGCAACCGGCGGTTTCGAGGGCTTTGTGCAGTCCCGCAAAGGCACCGACTACAAGGCGCTTGAAGCCGCCACCGCCAGGCTTGTCGCCGCGGCGGCGGAACGCCCGGAAGTTGTCGGGGTGTTCACCAGCTTCACTGCGCAGGTGCCGCAGATTCGCTTCAATGTTAACCGCGAACAGGCCAAGCTGCTCGGCGTCAATATCGACGATGTCTTCTCAACCCTGCAGAGCACCTTTGGCGCCTACTACGTCAATGACTTCAACATGGTGGGGCGCGTCTACCGGGTACATATGCAGGCGGATGCATCCTACCGCACCTATCCGGAAGATCTGCGCAATGTCTATGTCCGCAGTCGCGGCGGCGAAGCAATTCCGGTCACCGCCATCGCCGAAATCGAAATGGTCACCGGGCCAGATCTGGTGGAGCGTTTCAACACCTATCCCGCAGCGCGCATCCTCGGGGCGCCGGCAGAGGGATACAGCTCCGGGCAGGCACTTGCCGTCATGGACGAACTTGCCAGGGATCATCTCCCTGAAGGTTATACCCTGGCATGGAATGCTCAGGCCTATCTGGAGCAGCAGACGACCAGTAACACCGCTGGCCTGTTCCTCATGGGCATGCTGATGGTATTCCTTATTCTGGCCGCCCAATACGAGCGTCTCAGCCTGCCCTTTGCGGTGATTCTGTCGGTGCCTTTTGCGGTTTTTGGCGCCCTCCTGGCTACCTGGGCGCGCGGGCTGCACAACGATCTCTATCTGCAGATCGGCTTGATCACCCTGATCGGCCTCGCTGCCAAGAACGCCATCCTCATCGTCGAGTTTGCCGCCACGCGGGTCAAGGAGGGCGTCGCCATCGCCGACGCGGCTATCGAGGCCGCGCGCTTGCGTTTCCGGCCGATCCTGATGACTTCCCTTGCCTTTATCTTCGGAGTGGTGCCACTCGCCATCAGCAGCGGCGCCGGCGCCAATGCACGGCATTCCATCGCAACCGGCGTTATCGGCGGCATGATTGCGGCCACGTTCCTGGCCACCTTGTTCACACCGCTGTTTTTTTGCTGGGCGGAGCGTGCCGGGCGTTATGTTGCCGCAAAATTTGGCGGCAAATCCCCCGCAGCACATCATCAGCAACAAGCGGTTGATGACAGAGCAAGCAGTGATGGCTGACTGGCGGGAGGAGGAAAAACATGGCGCGCTATAAACTGGTCGACCGCGCTCATGTGCTGGATGCTGCGGAGCAGGTGATTCGAAGCAAAGGCCTCGGCGGTCTCAGCATAGACGCTATCGCCAAGGCCGCCGGAATATCCAAGGGCGGTGTTCAATCCAGTTTCGGCACCAAGGAGCAATTGATCCACGCCATGCTGGAACGGCTGGTGGCGGAATTCGACGCCCAGGTGGCGCAGCTGGCGGGAGATTCCCCGACACCGCGGCAGCGGCTCAAAGCCTATGTGGAAGCTACCTGCCGCCTAAAAAAGGCTGATGCTGATCGCGCTGCCGGGATGCTGGCGGCGTTGCTCAATGCCCCCGACCAGCTCAGGGAGTGGCAGGCATGGTATGAAAACAAGCTCGCAGAATTTGATGTGACCACCCCGGAGGGGCGCCAGGCAAGGATGGTGTTTTTGGCCTGCGAAGGGGTTTTCATGCTGCGCTCCTTTGGCTTTATGAAAATAACCCAGAGCGAGTGGCAGCACATTTTCCTCGATCTTCATGAGCAGCTGGATTCTTCAAATCAGCCGAATGAACGCTGAAAGGGATAAGGAGCCAGCCACAGGTCGCAAACTGCCAGCAGGGGGATGAAGGATACAGTGGTGCTGGCTCAGCCTTTCGCAAGATTCCATTGAGGGCATTTCACATTAACCAAAAATAGAATCCAGTGATGGATAGTCAGAAATCCACGGATTGGGCTCTCTGCTGTTAGCGTTCCTTCCGCTAATTTGGTTCAATGGTAAACCCCATGAATCAATGGAATCAAAAAGG
Source organism: Porticoccaceae bacterium (assembly GCA_023228865.1). The sequence continues at coordinate 10,355 of JALOAH010000059.1, forward strand.
GGGGGGGAACCCATGTCCTTTTTATTAGGCACAGTATGAAGTTAAAGAATTTTGCCAATCTTGAGTGGGATGCAATTGCGGGGATTATCGCTGCGGTTGTTGCCATTGTGCTGCATCTGCTCCATATCGTTGACGAGCATGTGATCTTGCCCATCGTCCTTGCCCTGATCGGCTTGCTGTTTATCAACTTTATGCGCCATACGGCGAATAACGAGCAGACGGCTGAAGAGGTCGAGCGCATAGCGGGCACGGTGAATAAGATCGAGACAGCGATAAAGCATCCCGATGTGGTTTTGGTGGGCCCTCGCAACCTGCGCCTGGTGAACGAACAATTTATTCGCGTGATGAGCGGTGAAACTATCTGGTTCAATGTCTGTCTGTCGATGTACAGGTCACAGCCTCTTTTTGATGTTTTGCTGCGGCCAGCGTTGGATAATCCCATGGTGACTTCGATTCAGTTTGTTCTCGATAACAGTCAAAGGGAATTATGGCAACAACAAATATATTCGAGAATTGCCGCATGCCCCGGCCACCTCAAGGTTAAAGAGCCGCTCTGGCATGAATTGGACAAAACCATTTCCTATATTTTGGCGGACAGCCAGTTGAGTGGAGGATCTGAGGCACTGCTCAGTTTTTGGGGCGAGCCCTTTATGGCGCAGACCACAGAGCGCGATGTGCCCCGTTACATTTTTCACGTTCAGAGACATTCTGAACTGCTGCCCCATCTGGAGGAAATGGTGCGGGCACTGCCCAAACATTAAGGCAGAGAGGCAGACAGCAAGAGGCCAGCCCCTTCTCCGGAATTATTCGCGGAGTGCTACAACAGATTGTGAATTTCCACAAACCTGAACGGAGCCGCTTTTATGATTAACGTCAAGATTTACCGATACAACCCGGAGCGGGACGCAACCCCTTATATGCAGTCCCTGTCGCTTCCTGAAGAATTTCGCAATCGCATGGTTCTGGACGCGCTGGAATACCTGCGAGAACAGGATTCAACCCTGGCCTATCGGCGTTCCTGCCGGGAAGGGGTTTGCGGCTCGGACGGCATGAATATCAATGGTAAAAACGGTTTGGCCTGTATTAAACCTGTTGCAGAGGCGCTTGGAAACGCTGATTGCCTGATTATCAGGCCGTTGCCAGGCATGCCGGTGATTCGCGATCTTGTCGTCGATCAAAGCCTTTTCTTTGAGCAATATAAGCGGATCCAACCCTGGTTGATCACTGATGATGTGCCGCCCGCAATCGAGCGCCGGCAATCCCCGGAAGACCGCGAAAAACTCGATGGTTTGTATGAATGCATTCTCTGCGGCTGTTGCACCTCCCAGTGCCCTTCCTGGTGGTGGAATCCGGACAAATACCTGGGGCCTGCTGCGCTTTTACAGTCACTGCGGTTTCTTCTCGATAGCCGGGATCAGGCGCGCATGGAGCGGCTCAAGAATCTGGAAGACCCTTTCAGCCTGTTTCGTTGCCGCAGTATTGGCAATTGCACATGGGTATGCCCGAAAGGACTCAACCCCATGGCTGCAATTGGCAGAATTCGCCGCGAATTGATGGTGACATCAACCTGACGGAAAAGAGAATTCCCGGAGTCGTCGCGCTACCCCCATATTGCACCAGCACAGGCTGGCATTCGGCTTTTGCGCTGGCACGGTATGGGTGTGCTCACAGCTGCGGATTCCGGTGCCAAAGGCAGGATTGCCGTCATTCCCGGTGGGCGGGAATGACGGCTTAACTCAGCGCTATTCGGCTTTTGCGCTTTCTTAACTGAGGCGGGTCAACAATTCTTTTTTTGCCGTCTCGTATTGGGCGATGAGTTCGGCAATCAGCTCCCCTGTGGGGCGGATTTTTTTCACTGCGCCGATGCCCTGGCCACAGCCCCAGATATCCTTCCAGGTGTTGAAGCTTTGGCTTTTTTCGCTGACATCGATGGGTTTGTTGTCGTCGCGCTTGAGGTTTTTGGGGTCGAGCCCGGCGCGCTCGATAGAGCCGACCAGGAAGTTGGCGGGCACACCGCTAAAGGCGTCGGAGGTAATGATGTCCTTGGCTTCACCCTGGACAATCATCTCCTTGTATTCCGGCAGCGCATTGGCTTCGGTGGTGGCGATAAACGGCGAGCCGATGTAGGCAAGGTCAGCGCCGGTGGCCAGGGCTGCAAGAATGTTCTGGCCGGTGGCAATGCAGCCGGACAGCGCCAGCGGGCCGTCCCACCATTCGCGAATTTCCGCCACCAGGGCGAAGGGGGAAATATTGCCGGTGTGGCCGCCAGCACCGGCGGCGACAGCTATGAGGCCGTCGACACCGCATTCGACGGATTTTTTCGCCTGGCGGTTGGAGATAATGTCGTTGAAGACCAGGCCGCCGTAGCTGTGCACCACCTCGCAAATTTGCGGCGCCACATAAAGGCTGACAATGACAATGGGCACTTGGTGTTTGGCGATAATCTCCAGGTCGCCCATCAGACGGTCGTTGCTGGGGTGGGAAATCTGGTTGATGGCAAAGGGCGCCGAGGGTTTGTCCGGGTGTTCAGCGTCGTATTTGGCAAGTTCGCTTTTGATGTAGGTGATCCATTCGTCCAGCTGGCTTTGCGGGCGGGCATTGAGGGCGGGGATTGAGCCGATCATGCCCGCTTTGCACTGCTCCACCACCATCTCCGGTGTGGAGGCGATAAACATGGGGGCGGCCATGGCGGGCAGGCGCAGGTTTTTGGTCATGAATTCGGGAAGAGACATTGGCTAACCTCTGATTTGGCTAATTTATATTGAGCGGCTGATCAGGTCTTTCATGATTTCCGAGGTGCCGCCGTAGATGCGCATGATGCGGGCGTCGCGCCACAGGCGGGCAATTTCGTATTCCTCGATATAGCCGTAGCCGCCAAACAGCTGCAGGCAGTCGTCCACCACTTTGCAGCGCAGTTCGCTGTGCCAGAGTTTGGCCGCCGCCGCTTCGTCGGTGGTGAGGCGTTTTTCAATCTGTGCCTGAATGCAGGCATCCAGGTGAGCCCAGCCCACCTGGAGCTGGGTTTTGAGATTGGCGAGCACAAAGCGGGTGTTCTGAAAGTCGATAACCGCTTTGCCAAAAGCCTTGCGCTCCCTGACGTAGTCCACCGTGATGTCGTAGGCGTGCTGGGCAGCAGCCTGACAGGAAATGGCGATGGAAAGGCGCTCCTGGGGCAATTCGCTCATCATGTAGATAAAACCTTCACCCTGCCTGCCGAGCATGTTTTCCGTGGGTACAAACACGTCTTCAAAAAACAGTTCGGCGGTGTCCGATGAACGGTTGCCCACTTTGTCGAGTTTGCGACCCTTAACAAAGCCTTTTTCGTCACAGCCGCACACAAACAGGGAGATAGCTCTGGCGCCGCTGTCGTCGCCAACGCGGGCGGCAATGACGGCGACATCGGCGTTGATGCCGTTGGTGATAAAAGTTTTGGAGCCGTTGAGCAGAAAGCCGCCTGCCACCGGGGTGGCTTTGGTTTTCAGGGCTTTGAGGTCGCTGCCGGTGCTGGGCTCGCTCATGCAGATGGCGCCTATGGCTTCGCCGGAAGCCATTTTCGGCAGCCATTGCGTCTTAACGGTCTCAGTGCCGTAGTTGTGAATATAGTGGGCGACAATGTCGTTGTGGACGCCAAAGGCGGGTCCCGTGGTGCCCGCCATGGCGGTTTCTTCGAGGATGATGGCATTGAACTTGAAGTCCTGGCCGCCGCCGCCGTACTCTTCGGGAATGTCTGGCAACAGCATGCCGTTGTCGCCGCAGGCGCGCCAGAATTCACGGCTTACCAGCCCTTTGGTCTCCCATTCTGCGACATGGGGAACCAGTTCTTTGGCGTACATTCTTTTGACACTTTCACGAAAAAGCTCATGGTCTTCATTGTAGATTGATCGTTTTAGCATGCCGGTGTCTCCTGGGTTAACGGTTGGCGAGCGGTTTTTCATTGTCACAGGTTGACAAAATGATGTCATTCCGTCTAATGATATTATTTCCGCATTATTCATTTTTGGAATAATTATGAATCCGACAAAACTCAAGCATGTGGTTGCCGTCGACCGCTGTGGCTCTTTTACGGCGGCGGCAAGGGCGGTGCATATTACCCAGTCTGCACTCACCAAAAATGTGGCGGAAATCGAAAGCGAAGTGGGCTTCGCTTTGTTTGAGCGCCACGCCAAGGGGGTTCATGCCACCTCCCAGGGGCGCGTTTTTATCGACAGGGCGGCGCGCATCGTCGCCGATATTGACCAGCTGGCGGCAGACACCAAGGCCGGGCGTCAACTCAGTGATTCCCGCATTCGCATCGGTGTTTGCCCGCCATCACTGGTATCACTGGTGAATAACGCCCTGCCAAAAATGCTGGCGCGCCATCCCTTGGTGCGCATTGAGCAGACCTCCGGTTGGGTTGAGCAGAGTATTCAGCAGCTCAGCAACCGGGATATCGATATCCTGATTGGTCCCGCCCCTCAGATCAGGCAGCAGTCCCAATTCAGGGTGCACGACCTGGAGCCCTTTGGCATCTGTTTTTTTGTGCGCAAGGATCATCCCCTGGCTCGTATGGCGAAACCTGATATTCAGGATCTCAAGCGTTACCCCATGGCGCTGGCAGATCGAAGCGTGGCCACGCCGGAATTGATGATTCAGCTGTTTGGTAAGCCGGAAGTGCCCGCAGAGCAGCAGGTACACATCATCGGCCACTTTCCGGCGGCCTGTAAAATCGTCGAAGCTACAGACACCATAGGCACCGTGGGCGCGTCATACCGGCACAATAGCCAGTTTCGCCAGCGTTATTGCATCGTCGATATAGACACGGTGGAACCCATTCCCCTGGTGGTGGCCTACCATGGCAAATGGCTTCCCAGTGCGGCCATGACCACATTGGTAAGTATTTTGGAAGCAGACCCTCACTGGGCTGGTGAAGAGGAAGAGTAGCCCTCGACACATTGTTAACCGTCAAGCTGCAGCATTGCGCCATTTATTTTGGCCAACGATGGTTTACTATGCTGTTTCGCAGGATGTGCATTCCCATTGACTCTGGTTCACAAGGCTGGCATGGCGGCGAAAAAACCGAACAAGAAACCTGATAAATTTGCCCTCAAAGCGGTTGTCGCAACCCTGCCCGGCGGCGGGGCAATCCCTGTGCCTGCTCATCAGGTGCTGGCCGCAAACGGGCAGTGGTTTAAATAGGAAAAGCAGCTTGATGGCCTGCGGGAGAAAAATCCGCTGCTTGGCAATTGACGCTAAACAGGATAACCCTTAAGAGGATTGACGAAATGTTACAGCTGGAAAAATGCGGTCTTATGGTGGTGGATGTCCAGGGCAAGCTGGCGAGAATGGTGCATGAGAGCGAAAAAATCATCGCCAATACGGCAATATTGATTCAGGCTTGCAAGGTATTGTCCCTGCCAATTATCTGGCTCGAACAATATCCGCAAGGGTTGGGGGAGACGGTTCCAGAATTGTCGTTATTGTTGGCGGATTACCAGCCGCTGACAAAGCACACCTTCAATGGCTGCGCCGATTCCGCCATCAATAAAGCCATTGTTGCCAGTGGCCGCCAGCAATGGCTCGTTTGTGGTATTGAAGCCCATGTCTGCGTTTACCAGACGGCGATGGGCCTGCTCGCTCAAAATTACCATGTCGAGGTGGTGGCAGATTGCGTGTCCTCGCGGCTGGCGAGCAATATCGAGCTGGCGCTGGCCAAGCTTAGGGGCAAGGGCGCGGAAATCACCGCTGTGGAAATGTGCATTTATGAACTGGTGAAGGATTCTCAAAGTCCGCTGTTTAAGCAGATATTGCCTTTTATCAAATGAACAACAGCAGTTTCCCCGTTGCTACAAATAACCCGGAGCAATAAAAATAAACATTCGGTTGTTGCGGCACAGTTTTTCATAAACAGTTGCGCTGGGGTTAATTTTTCCGTCGGAAAAATCGCCAGAACTTGACTATCCTTCACGGAGCAGGAGGTCGAATGGCAAGCTCAAAAATCACCGATAATGCGGGCGCCCAGGCGGTGGACAATCAGGCCGGATTTCCGCCGCAAAGAAATCTCTTTGCCACCGATCCCCTGTTGCAAGGCATTATGGCGACCGCGAACTCGGCCTGGGCGCTGCCCTGGCTGACGGATTTCGGCGAACTGATGGGGCGGGACAGCACCCTGGCGCTGGCCAATGCCGCCAATCGCTTTGTTCCCCAATTGCACAGCTACGATGGCTTTGGCCGTCGAATCGACGAGGTTGAGTACCATCCCGCCTACCACCAGCTGATGGCAATGGTCATTGAGAACGGTGTCCATTCCGTGGCCTGGACGGCACCATCTTCCGGCCACAAAGTTCATGCTGCCCTCGAATATCTGTTTGCCCAGGTTGAAGGCGGTGTCTGTTGTCCCCTGACCATGACCTATGCGGCATTGCCGGTGCTAAAAAAGTCGCCGTCGCTGAGCCGCCAGTGGCAGCCCAGGCTGCTTGCCAATAGCTACGATGGTGACTACAAACCCTTTTTTGAAAAAGCCGGTGTCACCCTGGGTATGGCAATGACCGAAAAACAGGGTGGTTCCGATCTGCGCAGCAATGCCACGGCGGCAAAACATCTGGAAGGGGATCTGTACGCCCTTCACGGCCACAAGTGGTTTTGTTCCGCGCCCATGTCGGACGGTTTTCTCACCTTGGCCAATGCCAGGGAAGGCCTTAGTTGCTTTCTGGTGCCGCGCTGGCGACCCGATGGCGAGCGCAATCCCTTTTATATCCAGCGCTTGAAAGACAAGCTGGGCAATCGCTCCAATGCCTCGGCAGAAATTGAGTATAAAAACACCTGGGGATATTTGCTGGGGGAACCCGGTCGCGGTATTGCCACCATTATGGCCATGGTCAAGCATACCCGCCTGGATACCTGTGTCGCCCCTGTGGCGCTGATGCGTCAGGCTTTTGTTCACGCTGTACACAATGCCCGCCATCGCCGCGCTTTTGGCAAAACACTGATCGACCAGCCGTTGATGACAACAGTGCTGGCGGATCTGGGTATCGAACTGAAGGCGGCAATGGCACTGGTTTTTGCCATTGCCGACAGCTTTGATGACATGGCTGAGGGTGATGATGAGGATGAGCCTTTCACCAGACTGGCGGCGGCACTGGGCAAATTTTTACTCAACAAGCTGGCGCCGGCCTATGTTTGCGAATGCCTGGAATTACTTGGCGGCAACGGCTATGTGGAGGAGTCGGTGCTGCCAAGACTGTATCGGGAGGCGCCGCTCAATGGCATCTGGGAGGGTTCTGGCAATGTTATTTGCCTCGATGTAATGCGCAGCCTCAGCCAGTTTCCCCACTGCCTGGACATATTTATGGAGAGGATTTCGCCGGCGATTTCCCAGTATCCGCCAGCGGCGACCCTGGCCAATGCGCTAACACAGCGGTTGCGACAAGACAAATGTCGCCTTGTCGATAACCAGGCTGGCGCCCGCTATATTGCCCAGATCATGGCGCGGCTGTGGCAGTGCGCGCTCTTGGCAACAAATACCGAGAGTACCACTGCCGACCTCTTTTGCCGGTCTCAGCTCGAGAATAGCCATGGCGGTATTTATGGGGCTGCGCCAATGGCACCTGCCATGGCCGCTAAAATTATTGATGCCATGGCCATTGATTCTGCGGTTGCACAGGGATAAAAACCCGGGCAAAGTGCCGAATTACTTTTTCTCGGGATTGTCTTGCCTGCGTTATGAACGAAAAAACAGCCAATGATTTTTGTGTCTGCGGCAGTGGTAAGAGTTACGCCAACTGTTGCTTGCCCTTCCATTCCGGGGCGGAGATACCGCCTTCTCCCGAGGGGCTGATGCGCTCCCGCTACAGCGCCTATTGCCATCGTCTCAACGACTATCTGCTGGCCACCTGGCATCGGCAAACCAGGCCTGAAGTGCTCAATCTTGACGCTATGCCCCAGTGGGCATCCCTGCGGGTATTGGCCGCATCTACCCAGGGAGAGCGGGGCAGCGTTCATTTTCAGGGGTTTTATGCGCTGGCTGACAACTGGGGATGCCTGGAAGAAATCTCAGAGTTTAGCCGGAAAAATGGCCGTTGGTATTATGTGTCGGGGGATGTCAAAGACACCGTATTCAAACCGGGGCGCAACGATATTTGCCCCTGTGGCAGTGGTAAAAAATACAAACAGTGCTGCCTGCGGCGCTGAATTTTTGAATAGTGGCGCCGGTTGATTTTCTTCCGGTAAAAAAAAGACCCCCGAAGGGGCCAAAGTAAAGGATCGATTGCGAGCCCCTGAGTTTGTTGTTCCGCTCTAGAGCCTGCCAATGAGGTGTGTCAAGAATGGCGCTGACTTAGCGCCACAATCACGATTTTCGTCATTCCCGCGCAGGCGACAATCCGGTTTTTTCAGGGTATCGAGACCCTTAGATTCCCGCCTGCGCGGGAATGACGGCTTAAATCAGTGCCGTTCGCGTGTGCTAAAACTGCTTGGCTCCGGGCGGTTTACTGATCATCAACCAGGTAACCCCCAGCAGAAGGTTGCCCAGAGTGATCAGCGAGCCGTGGGCAAAAATATCGATAATGCCGAGAAAACCCATGGTTGCCGCCACTAATGCGATAGTGAAAAATGCCGTTGACCAATGCCACATCGGTTTTTCCTCCGCCAAAGCCTTTTTCGAGTCCTCAGCAGTTATTGCTGCCGTTGTCGACGCAATCCTGCAATTTATAGCCGCCGGGACTAGTAGCGGTTTCTTCCGTGGTTGTTGCGCCATCGTTCACTGTCGCTTCAGGGCGTTCCGGGATTTCTTGTTCGCAGGCGCTGAGGGCGAGGGTCATTGCTGTCAGCGCTGGCAGCCATTTAATGGGGTTGCGTGTTCTCATAAAATATTTCCTGTTACTGTTGGCAGATTTGTCGGTCAGAAACTGTAGCGCACACCCAGGGTGAGGGTGTCGAGGTCAGTGTCCTTGTCCCTGAGGGGTTGCGGAAAATCACTGTGGTCAAACTCAATGTCGTAGCGCTTATATTCTGCGGTGATAGCAAGGGCATGGCTGATATCAAATTTTGTGCCGACACCGTAGAAAATACTGTCGTCGTCAAAGCTGCGGTTTATGTTGGCGGCACTGACATCGCCGTCCCACCAGAACTGGCCAGCTTTGGCGTAAATGGCAAAACTGTCGCTCACCGGAAGTTGGCCGACCAGGCTGATGCCGGTGCCGTCCACATCGGCGGATGCAAGGCTGGAACCATAGGAACCGAAATCGCTGTAATTGCCTTCGACACTGATATAGGGAGTGATCTGATAGCCGAGGACAATTTCATAGAGATCATTTTCATCGTCAAAATCTCCCCCTCTCGCTTTGTAGCCACCGTAGTTTGCGCCCAGGTAAAAACCTTGGCCGCTGCTGCCAGCCTGTTGAGCCATCACCAGCCCGGAGGGCAGCAGTGCGGCGGCGAGGGTGAATATTTGCAGTGTTTTCATCGCTACGTCTTCCTGATGTTGTTTGCAGTCAAAGGGCTGCCGAGTTTGCCCAGGCGCTGTCGGCAGCCCCAAGTGATTTCACCTTAGCGCGGGTTATGGCGTATATTTTTCGGCGCCTTGGCTGTCGTCGCTGGCCGGGGTGGAGCTGGTGGCCAGAGCGAGAAACTCATCAAGGTCGAGACTGCCGTCGCCGTTGACGTCGAGATGGCTGAAGCTGGAGTCGCTCAGCCCTGTTGTGCTGGTTTCTGTTTTGCTTAGGGATTGGCTTTTGTCCGTATCCAGCTCTTGGAACATGGTGGTGTATTTCTCGATCAGCGCCTTGGGGCTGGTGGTTTCCGCTGCCAGGGCTGCGCCACTGATGGTCAGAGCCAGTGCCGAAGTTAGCAAGTATTTCATGGTGTGCTCCTTTTTCCTGTCTTGGGTAAATGGGTCATGGTCGTGGAACCTGACTGGTGCACCCCTGGTATAGCAATCGCCGTGCCATAAAAATAAATACATATTTTTCAAATAGTTATATTATTTTTGCCGATAGGAGATCGGATTTTTGTTGCAAAAAGGCAACATAAAATCCTTTTAAAAATAAAAAATCAATAAAATCAATAAGTTTTAATGTTGTTTATTTGCAACATTGAGTTTTTCAGGCACACTGTGCTCTCCACAAACACAGAACTAACACAGGGACTGTAGCGGCGATGAAACCTTTGTTGAGACGCTTTTCTCTGCTTCAACAGTGGGTTGGAGCGACGTTTCTCGCTATTTTGCCGCTGCTGGTGGCGGTATCTTATGCGGCGCTGGAGCTTCAGGAGCAGACCCAGCGCCAACGCCAGTTGGTTCAGGGTATGGATCAGCTTAGCAACAGTAACCTGGCGCTATCCGATGACGTCAAGGAGCTGGTGCGTTCGGCGCGGCAATATTTATTGCTGCGGGATAGCCGGTTTCTCGCTATTTATCGCCAGAAAAACGCCAGCCTTAAAGCCAGTGCGGCGAAATTGAAAAACCAGCTTCCCGAAGCCAATAATCATCACTGGCTGGATGAAATGGCGAAAACCGCCGATGACGTTGATGGGTTGCTGGCGGGCGACACTGCTCCCAGCCAGACCCAGTTATCTGTACCCCTGCAAAATCTGGTGACGTTAAACGAGCAGCTGACCCAGGGGGTTAGTGACCACCGCCGCACTTCGGTGCAGGCGGGAGAAGACCAGTTCAATCGCATTGTCGATCAGCTCTTTTTATTGACCATGATGGCGCTGCCGGGAACCTTTCTCTTGATGATGATTGGCACCTTTATGGTTTCGCGACCCCTGTGGCGGCTGAGCGAGGCCATCAGCAGATTGGGGCGCCAGCAGTGGGAAACGCCAATTGCCATAACCGGCCCCGCTGATTTGATGGCGCTGGGGGATAATCTCGAATGGATGCGCCAGCAGGTGTGCGCCAGTGACCGCCAGAAAACAGCCTTCAGCCAGCACGTTACCCATGAACTGAAAACACCATTGGCGGCGATCATCGAAGCGGCCAATTTGCTCAACGACGGGGTTCCCGCGCCGCTCCTCAAAGAACAGCAGCCGGTGGTGGACATTCTTGCCGCCAATGCCCGCAATCTGCAGGATCTGATTCAGCAACTGATCAATTACAACGCGGTTTCCCACGGCATTGTCACCCACTGTCAGGCGCTTAATATTCGCCAGCACTGCGAAGCTATTCGCCACAGTCTTGAATCTGCCAATCCCGGCAGGGCTATTGACTGGCATTTTGACGGCGACGGCGACGGCGACAGCGTCTATTGCGATCCACGGCTTCTCGACATGATTTTGAGAAATTTAATGGGCAATGGGTTTCAGTTTTGCGCGCCGGGGGGCGCCATCCGGGTTACCTGGGCACAGGATAGCCACAGGTGGCGACTCAGGGTAATGGATGATGGCCCGGGTATAGAAGAAAATGAGCTGCCCCATATTTTTACCCCCTTCTACAAAGGTCGCACCGGCCGCCAGAACAAAGTGCCGAAAAATGGCATAGGGCTCGCCATTGTCAAAGAAAGCGTCAGCTTGCTCAAAGGCGTCATTCGCGTCGACTCCTGTCCAGGCAAGGGGACGACCTTTGAAATTGAATTTCCCCGCATTCAGGAGACCTGACCATGCGTATCGTTATTATCGGATTATTTGGGGCTCTTATCGCCGCCTGCCAGCCGGGCTTGCTGCGACCAGAGACGGAGGGCGACCGCCAGGCCATCGACACCGCAGATCAAACGGGCACAGAAAGTGGCGACGGAAGTCATATCAATGGCTGGCTCCTGGAGCGCCAGGCGCTGTGCAGTCTCACCGCGAATGATCAGCGCCGCCGCCTTGAAGCGCTGGCGCGGAGTCCCAGTGATTCTTTCGCGGCGCTGCAGCGGGTATTTCTGGCGAGCTGCCGCCCGGAAAGCACCCCTGGTTTGTTGCGGGATGCCCTCAACAGTCTCGATATCAAGCCCTCCTGGACACCGGCGCAGCATGCCCTTCTGGCCATGATGCGCGACCATGTGCGCAGTTACGGAGTTCTCGAAGAGCGCATTGCCGGTTTGTCCCGGGAGCTGGAAAACACCATTGACGGCATTCGCGAAATTGAAACCGACATGGAAAAAATCAACCTCAACAATGGAGTCCGGCCATGACAGCCCCTGTGGTGCTCCTTGTTGATGATGATTCGGGCATGCTGCAGTTGCTGGCAATGCGCGTGGGCGCTTTGGGTTACGCCACCCTGAAAGCGGAATCCGGCGCTGAGGCGCTGGCTATTCTCGACAACCAGCCTGTTCACGCAGTGCTGACAGATCTGCGCATGGCGCCCATGGACGGCATGGCACTATTTGCCCGCATTCACGAGCGCTGGCCAGCAATGCCGGTGATAATGCTCACCGCTCACGGCACTATTCGCGAAGCGGTGGAAGCGACCCGGGAAGGCATATTTGCCTTTCTGACCAAGCCCGTGGACAAGGACGAACTGGGGTCAACCCTGATGCAAGCCCTGGCGCTGTATCAGCCCCCCGACGGCCAACTCGACACCGCCGGCAGCAGGGTCATTACCCGCAGCGCAAAAATGTTCCGTCTTCTCGAGCAGGCGCGGCTCTACGCCGAAAGCGATGTCAATATTCTCATTACCGGAGAAAGCGGCACCGGAAAAGAACTGCTTGCCGATATGATCCACCAGCACAGCGCCCGCAGCGACAAACCCTTTGTCGCCATCAATTGCAGCGCCATCCCCCAGGATTTGCTTGAATCGGAGCTGTTTGGCCATGTCAAGGGCGCATTTACCGGTGCCGGTCAGGATAGGGCAGGGCTGTTTACCACAGCGGATGGCGGCACCTTGCTGCTCGATGAAATTGGCGATATGCCCTATGCGCTCCAGGCAAAACTGCTGCGAGTGCTTCAGGAAGGGGTGCTGCGACCCGTGGGCGGGCGCCAGGATATGGCTGTCGATATTCGCATTGTCTCCGCCACCCACAGGGATCTGACAGCGGCCATTGACGACAAAAAATTCAGGGAAGACCTGTTTTACCGGCTTAATGTGGTTAATCTCCATTTGCCGCCGCTGCGCGAACGTTTGGAGGATATTCCTCTGCTGAGCAGCCATTTTCTCGACAAAATCAGCAGCCGCACCGGCAAGCCTGAAAAAAAACTGGCGCCTGACGCCCTGGCGTTATTGCTCGGTTATCACTGGCCCGGCAATATTCGCCAGCTCGAAAATGTGATGGAGCGCCTCTTTGCCCTGACCACGGGTGCCATTATTTCTGCCGCGCAAACCCAGCAGGCGCTGCCGGCGGAGAGAGCGTCGCCCATCTGTCCCCTGAGTGAAGCGCGCAAGGCCTTTGAGCGCGACTACCTGGTGCAATTGCTCACCGCCACCAATGGCAATATGACCCAGAGCGCGGAATTGGCTGGGCGCAATCGCTCCGACTTTCACAAGCTGGTAAAAAAACACGGCCTCGATCCGGGGCGCTATCGGGAGCCATAGCTCTAGTCTGCGCCAGAAGGCGGCGACCTGGCTAACCCTCTGTATTTTGATCGTGACGAAAATATCAGCGCTGGCGCGATAAAATATCGACATTCTGTCGCCAATTTTTTCCGCCTATCCTTTTCGCGTCGCAGACAAAATTAAAAGCTGTATTCTTCAATCATGACTGAATGTTGGGTGATGATTATGGAATATGAACGCAGAGAAAAAATGCCGCCTATACCAGAAAATCTTGATGATTATCTGACCGAAGCGCAGCAGCAGGCTTTGGTGAACATCAAGCGTTTTGGCTGGTCCCTGGCATTTGTGCGGCGCCTGTTTTTTCAACATCCCATGGTTGTGGTCGTTCAAGCCAATGGCAAACGCTACGGCGTTTTAAATGAAAATGGCACCATCGACCTCGATGCCTGTGTGGTTAGAGAAGCGTCGCCAGTTGAGGAAAAAGCCGCCCCGGATGATGTCAAAAATATGACGGCACGCCAGAGATTGCGCTGCTGAAAAATAGTTGTTGTCAATTGCGGCAGCATTTATTTCTCTGCGTTATTTCAGAACAAAGCAGTCAAAAAAACAAGACAGCTAAAAAATAAAAGGGCAGCCAGGGCTGTCCTTTTATTTTTTGGTTCTGTTGCTGATTTCAATTAGCCGGAATATTGCACTCGGACAAAACTGGAATTTCAGAATGTCCGGGTAGTCTGATAACTGCATTTAAAAGCGGTAATTAACCCCCACATAAACTGAGCGCCCCATGCCGGGTACCGCCGTTCCCCAGGGTACGTCTGTGGCGGCCATGGTTTTGCCCTGACCCACATAGGCGCCGCCCAGCGGCAGGTTGTATTGGCGGTCGAGGCTGTTTTCTATGCCCATGTCGACGCGAACCTGCTGCCAGGTAAAGCTGCTGCGCAGGTTGACAAGGGCGTAACCCGACGTGGCCACTTCGTTGCGCACTGCGGCTGTATCATCCTTGGCGCTGACCCATTGAATATCTGCTGTGTTTGTCCAGTTGCCGCTGCTGTGTTCCAGCGTGAGTGTGGCGTTCAGGGGCATGATGTTGTAGAGGTTGTCCCCTGTGGTTCTATTTTCGCCGTCGACATAGTTGACAAGGGCGCGCACGCTGAATGAGCCGAGACCGTCAATAACGGCAAGATGGCGAAAACCGGAAATATCGACGCCGTAGAGGCGGGCATCATTATTGGCAAAGGTCAGGTAGCGAAAACCGGGGGCAGCATTGGCGGTGACGCAGGCCATGGCGGTGCAGGGGGTGGCGTCGATATAGTCATCCACGTCGCTGATAAAGGGAGTGATAACCAGCTGCCAGTGCTGGCGGCCGCTGTCGTGCCAGTCTGCGGTCAGGCTCAGGGTGTGGGCAACTTCGGTGTCCAGATCCAGGTTGCCGACATAACCGTTACCGTCCCCGGCCAGGTTGATCATGCGCATGGCCATGCCCAGAGTCGACCAGGTATAGCGCTCATACAGGTTGGGCGAACGGGTTTTGCGGGCGAGACCGAGGTCATAGCTTTGGGTGGCGCTGGGGGTGAAACGCACCAGGGCGCTGAAATCCCAGTTGTCATCGGATCTGCTGTGTTCCCTGCGGTTGAAGGCAAGGGCGTCGGCGTTGTACATCATGCTGTAACCCTGAACATCGCCGCTGTCCATTTTCACCTGTTCGTAGCGAACGCCGACGATGGTGAGCCATTGAGAATCCCATTGGCTTTGCAGTTCGCCAAAAAGGGCATAGCGATCCCGTTCGCCATCGCTGATATTCGCGAAGGTGTTGGGCGCCATCATCATTCCCGAGCCCGCTGGCGGCCACCAGTCGTCGAGGCGATACAGCTGCACTTCGCCACCGATTTTCAGCAGGTCGCGGTCGCTGAGGTTGTAGTCGAGGTGAAGGTTTACACCGCTATTTTCCCCTTCCGTTTCCATGGGCATGCCCGGGGCATCCCCGTACCAGAATTGTTTATCGTCACCAAAATTCATGCTGTGGCGGGTGCGCTCGTAATAGATGCGGGATTCCACCTTGCCCCAGTCGTAATCGCCCCGATGTTTCACCGCCACCTGAGTGCTGGTATTGTCGGTCATATCCATGCGCTGATTGGGAAATCCCTGGTAGGGAATATGCTGGTAACCAAGCTCAAGATCGAAGAAATGGTTGTCTTTTTGCAGCGCCAGCCCCAGCCTGTGGTTGTGGCTCTCATAGGCGGATGAACCCACTTCGTCCCCTTCCAGCCAGTCGCGGCCGAGGGCGGCGGGTTCTGCGGCTTTAAATGCCCTGGCGGCACTGTAATTATCGGATTTTCCGTAGGCGCCGCTGTAGCGAAGGCTGAGCAGATGATTGGCTACTGCGAGGGAGAGATTGGCGCCATTGCCATTGCCGTTGGAGCGGTAGAAGGCGCCAGCCTCGCCGTCACTGATAATCGTCCCGGCACTGCTGGCAAATTCCGGCTCGGCGGAGTTGACGACAATGGAGCCGCCAATACTGTCGCCCCCCAGACTCACGGGACTGACGCCCGCATACACCTCGATGCTGTCGATATGGGTCGGATCAATATAGGACAGGGGCGGGTTCATATGGTTGCCGCAGGCGGACACCAGATCCATGCCGTCCACCTTGATGCGCAGGCGGTCATCGCCGAGGCCGCGAATGGCGGGTAGGCTCGACAGCCCTCCGGCGCCGTAAAGGCTGACGCCCGGAATATTGCGCAAAAGTGCCGCGCTGTCACTGGTGGTGGCGCGCTGCCAGTAAAAATCGTTTTTTTCCAGCAGCTGACTGCCGGGGAGGCTGCCGGGTTCCGGTGCTGTTACCAGAATATCGGTAATGTTGTCGCTCCCTTGTTGGGGAGCGCCATTTGCCAGGGTAGAGCCAGCCACAAGCGCTGACAACACTGCGTACCTTGTTAATTTCATCAGATGTCCCGAAAAATACCGTTAATAAACGGTGCCAATGGTAGGAAAAATCAGGTTGTCGCGGAATGTGACAAATTGTCGCACCGGTGGCTGATGGCAGGCTCTGGTGTCCCTTTCTTTCTGGTGCCAAAGCCGCTTTTCTGGTACAAGGACACCTCTGTCTATAAAACCTGAAATGTCGATTTGTCATCGACACAGGCAAGCCCGTAGCGCCGCTATAAATAGCGCCTGGGCGCTTTATTCAAAATCTAAACCAATCAGGAAAACACAGATGAAAAAAAATCGACTCGGTAAAAGCGGCATTGTTGTCTCTGAAATCTGTATGGGCACAATGACCTTTGGCAGTCAGGCCGACGAGCGCATGGCATTTGATATTCTCGACAAGTCTTTTGATGCGGGCATTGATTTTTACGATACCGCAGAAATTTACCCGATTCCGCCAAAGGCTGAGTGGGTGGGGCGCACCGAGGAAATTGTTGGCCGCTGGCTCAAAACCAAAAATCGGGATGCCATTATCCTCGCCACTAAAGTGTGCGGCCCCAGTCACGGCTGGATTGAAGCGCCGGTGCGCGGCGCCAAAACCGGCCTCGACAGGCACCACATTATGAGAGCCGTGGAAGGCAGCCTGCGCCGACTGCAGACAGACTATATCGACCTCTATCAGAGCCATTGGCCGGATCACGGCATGGCCTACGAGGAAACATTGCGGGCTCTGGACGAGCTGGTGGTATCGGGAAAGGTGCGGATTATTGGTTGCAGCAATGAAACCGCCTGGGGGTTGACCAAAAGCCTGTGGCAGTCGGACATTAACGGACTGGCGCGCTACGAAACCATCCAGAATAATTTCAGTCTCAACAACCGGCGCTTTGAAGACGAGCTGGCGCAAGTGTGTCGCCAGGAGCAGGTCAGCCTGATTCCCTATTCCCCCCTGGCGGGAGGCGTGTTGAGCGGCAAATATAATACAGGCAACCCCCAGGGGGCGCGCTTCACCGAATACCTCAATGCGGGCGCACGTCAAAAAGCCATGCGCGCTCGTTTCGTCAATGACAGGTCGCTGGCATCTACAGCCAAATTTATGGATATCGCTGCAGAGATCGATATGCATCCGGTTACCCTGGCCACCGCCTGGAGCAAGCAGCACGATTTTGTCGCTTCAACCATCGTCGGCGCCAGCCACGAAAATCAGCTTGAGCCTATTTTTGCAGCCGCCGGCGTGGAGCTCGATCAGAATACCCTGGCTAAAATCGATGGCGCCAGCAAAGAAATTCTCTACCCCATGGGTTAATAGCTTGCCTTGAAATCAATGTTTTCCCTGGCCAACGCACATATGCCCGCCAAAAATTCGGCAACTGGTGCAATGGGGGTATCTTTAATGCCCCGTAGGATAAAGGGCTTGTAGGAAAATGCTTACGCCATATTCCGTATTTTACCTCTGTGGCGCGCCCGGCTAAGGGGGGATACTTAACCCGTCGCCGAGTGAATGGATTCACCCAGGGATGAGTTACGGACAGCAACCGCTAAACGGATTTAACGCTACAGGATGTAGACATTTTCAGGAAGAAAACTGCAGGGATTGATTTGCGGTGATGAAAAGAAGCCTCCTTCGGGGGGCTTTTTTTATTGCTCTCCGAGTGTCACGGGGTTGCGATATCTGTTCTTCAGCCCTGGAAAAATACCTTGGGTGACCTCGTTGTCCTCGAGGTCATCAGGGCGATAGCTTGGTTTTCCGTTGCCAGGTTGCTGAACAATCACCTGCCGGCGCAATCCTCGACCCGCTTATTGGCTTGCGGATGCCTGGGGCAGCTGACTCAGCGGCTGCGGGGAAATACTATTGAGAATTACATAACCACATGACATATATTCAGCCGCCACGGTATAATTGCCACATCTTTTCTACTTGGAGGATGTGGCATGGCAGCAGCGATGGACGCAGCATCAAAACGCCGAGTGCGAGCT
>JALOAH010000174.1 GCA_023228865.1 Porticoccaceae bacterium
CGCTGCCTTCAATGGAAAGTGCTGACGCCAGCTTCTCGGCCTGTCGAATCACGATGTCGCTCATTTAGTGCTCCTTGTTGTTGGCTATTGATGGCCAACTTTTTCCCTTGCGTGTTCCCAACGATCCCGCGGATCGAGGTAGGTGTGCCAGTCAGGCCTCATGTCAGGCCCCGAAGACGGCGGCACCGGCAAAAGCCATCAGGCCGAAGATGGCTACGAACACAACGAGGCCCACGATGTCCCAGATGACGTCGCTCAGGGTCGGGTCCTGTTCGCGCACAAGGCCCGATGGATCCTCGAAGGCCTCGTACAGGGTCCTGGGCGCGCGGCCCTCGTGGCTCGGGCTGTGTGCTCGGCGGTTTGCGGCCCGACGCTGGGCCATCGCAATGTGTGGGTTCATGTCCGTCTCCCGGTCAGGTGCATTCACAACAGAGATCAGGGAGAGGCGCGGCCGCTTCGGCTATGCTGGCGAAGCGTTCAGTTTCGCCGTGTGGCAGCGGCGACAGGAGCGGCGACCTTGGTGCTTGCACCACCTTCGCGGGTCGCAGCGATATGCGACACACTGAGGAAACCGTTCTCTGCCTGCCGGTGTTGCAAGCACCGGCGTATCCCGCAACCGATCAATGTCGGCTGTCGGGCGCCCGGCATCCACGCCTCTCAGGGGAAACCCATGAAAGTCAGGATTGCCGTTCAGGTGAAGATTGACTTGGCGCGGTGCCTTTTGGCCCTTGCCTTGTTGATCTTGTGACCTCGGCGGCCAGGCGGCGCAGTATGCCGTCTGGCCATCCGAAACCTGTTGCGGGCCTGCCAATTGCGTGCGTTGGCTGCCGCGCCCCTCCCTGATCCCAGTTGTGAAAGAACAAACAATCAGGTCAAGGAAGGACACAGCGACTTCGACTATGCTGGGTGCTTCGCCGTGTGGCAGCGGCGACAGGGGTGGCAATCCCGTTGCTTGCCCGTATCGCAGGCCGCAAGCGTTATTGCGGTACAGCAGGAGAGTCACCCTCTGCCTTTCTGGCGTGGCAAGCGCCAGCCCCAATGACCGAATAACTTCGGTTGCTGGGCGCCCGGTAGCCGTGTTTCTGGGGAAATCCCGTGAAACAACGACGCACCGTGAAGGTGGGCCGTCGGATCGACCTTGCGCTTCGCTTGCTGCAACTGGCCTATTGGCTAGTAAGGCTTGCTGGCGCGGTGGTTGAGATTTTCCGATAGCCGTGACCTCGGCGGCGAGGGTGCATCTGGCGCCCTCGCCAGTCGAAACACTTCTTCCGTTGCGGCAAAGCCCCTGGCAGGGTCTTGGTTGCTGCATCCTTCCTTGGCCTGATTGTTAAAGAACGTGCTCGTGTTGCTGAGCTTGGGAGAAACTTTAACACTAGTTTTTCTAGTATGCAAGAAAAACTAGTGTAGAAAGAAAATTTATTGGATCGGGCAGGAAAATTGCCAGAATGTACTGGGGTTGGACCGGTGCCCTATAGGCCTAGAAACCGCCCGAGAGGCGCGTCAATGCTGGGTGAGAGGGTGGTGCCCTGCTGGGGGTGGAGTAGGGCGCAGGATCAGCAGAAACCTGCAGGTGCTGCAGGAGTCACAAAAAAGCGCAGGTGCTGCAGGAGTAACGTCTAGGCCTCGGAGAAGCCGGACGATCCGCTGGGGTCGGGTGGCGCGCGCTGGACGAGGACGCAAAAAAGCCCGCCGACGGCGGGCCTGTCTAGGTGTGCGCACTTTAGTCTATAGGCTCAAGGGCAATTTTTTTCAGATACTCGTCGCGCTTGCGGTTCAGTGCGTCGCGTCGGTCAGCGATTATCTGCGCCATTTCTGCGCTCTTCGCATCCCTCCGACTGATCGCCGTCCGCGCCATCCTCTGTACGATCGTCGGCTGACGCAATGCGGCTTGCGTCTGCTCCTTGCTGTTCATAACTATCTCCCCTGTGGTTACCGCAACGGATAACTGGTCCAAAGTTGCGTTCTTCCTGAAAACTGTCCCATAGTAACGTAAAAACCTCTTGCTCCTCTGCTGTCGGATGACCGACGCGGTTGAACAGAGTTGCCGCCTCTTTGCGATCAATGACAAAGCTGTGGGACGGGTAGCTTGCCACCAAATCAAAGAGGCGATCGGTCGATTTCAGCGACCTTGACATCTCATGCAGACGAACACCGTATTCAACTGCGATCGTCATGGCCCGGTTCATGGCACCAACCTTTTGTGGATCGATCTGTGCGTATAGGGCGGAAGCAGCACTGGACGCAATGGCTGTCGCGAAATCACCGGCTAGTCGGGTGGAAAGCCCAGTGCCGGCGCGAACCTCAATGAGTATTTTCCGAAAAACATTCACTGTATGAGTTGTCGCCGCCGCCAATGCTTCGCCAAAGTCTAGACCGGAGCTACGTTCGAAAATTTCGTCGTGCTTGTTCACCTGAACGTCTAATGGACCAAGTTCCCCCATATCCCCTATGGCCATTTCGTCGGCGGCTATCGCGATGAGCGTTCCAGCGCTCTTGCAGCGACTTGGAACTACGAGCCGAACGTGCTCGTAATGATGCCGCAAACACCGAGCGATCCGGTAACCTGAGTGAGCGTCACCACCGCGCGTTGTCAGAAACAGAGTGCAGTGTTTATGGGATTTCTGAGCGGGAATGACATCGGATAGCTCCTCGTAGAGGCTGCGGGTGATTTTTCGACTGATGAAAATCGAGTCACGGTCGGCTGGTAAGAATTGCACTACATCGTCGATAGTTGGCATTACAGGCCTCCCCCTTGCTGTTGATCCGCTTCTAGGTTCGGCTACGCCACGTAGCCACCACCTTCTGTGTCTATACCTTCCCAGGCGAATGCTGTTGGCACTATCGCGCAGCAAGCCAGGATCAATAGGCGCATCCAAAACATGTTCGTTTATCCTCGTGTTATTTTCAATTTTCGACTGCTGACTTCTGGTATTCAATTGCCTTCGTTTGGTCTGATTTTCCTTCTCGCCAGCCAAGTCGCACCATGCATCCATCATGAATTTTGCTTTGCTGACGCTTAGCCGCGATCGCTGCTCCCAGGGCCACTCCGCTAGACATCCCGCTGGCAACACCCCCGGCAAATCCACTCCCGCCATTTGGTGTTAGCGTCCCATAAAATTGACTAGTGGAATTGCTTTGTGTTTGCCAGTTGTGCGTGTTGATTGTTCCAGATACGTCGTAGGCTGTTTGACCTATCTGGTACGTCCGGATCTCTGGCATGGGCGCAGCATTTATTGCCACAAGTTCACAGTAGGCGTCGTCCACCTTGAACTGGGCGCTCTCGGCACTTGGGTCTTGCAAGTGCTGGTTGTGCCATTTGGTTGCGCAACCAGTGCCGATGATGGCCGCCACACCTACAACGATGAGAGTTTTCCTGTTCATGATTTTGTTCAAGCTGTCGCTGCGTTCGTATTTGATAACTCAATAGAAACTGCCTCTGCTAATTTTCTGAAAATCTTCAAAGTAATAAGCTATCGCTATTCCTGATATCACGAGCCCAGCCAGTGATACCGACTGCGTGTAGGCACCAAACAGCAAGAACAAGGTGCGACAAACAATGTTTGCTACCCCCACGGCTACAATTGGCATCCACCATGGCTGTAGAAATGCTGCGAGCCCAACCGTTAAAAACAAAACCATGAACGAAAGAGAAACGAGCGAGGATATGCCAACAAACCACGCCCCGACTGGCCAGCCTTTCGACTCTGCGACACCTTCATATGAAATAATCGCCCAAGCGAATCCGGCTATGGCTGACAGCAATACGAATGGCGCAGTTGCAAAAATGTCCATCTGCTTATTCCTTGCTCGTCCATGCAATGATCGTGATCTATTGCTTCCTGGCCGTCACGTCTTGCGCTGTTCACTGCTGGTGTTGCCTACCTCTTGATCCCTGAAAAAATCACCACACCACAAAATACTGTTCCTTCTGGCACTCGGATGATCTTTTTGCCGTTCAGGCCCAGCAGGTACATCCCGTCATGGTCCTGCTTAAGACGTTTGAACGTAGTCTTGCCGTCCGGTGTGCGCACCACCACATCATGACCTGCTACAGCACCGATGGCCGGATCAACGAAGATGATCTCACCGTCGCGATAACTGTCCGCCGTGCCATCGTCCATACTGTCGCCCTTGACGCGCAGGCAGTAGGCATTAGGCCCGTGCTTGACCGGGCAGTCCAGCCATTCCTCCGCATCACCAGGCTGAAAGTTGTCGGGCGCCTCACATAGCTCTCCGGCGCGCACCCATGAAATTAGAGGCAAGCGCCCAACTATGTCGGGGCCCGCAATGACGTTCTGCATCCCATCCAACGCGTAAGGCGCCAGGCCCAATTCCGTTTCGATGTACCGGGCAACTTTCTCACCAATGCTGCGTCCGCCGTTGTAGCTCTGAGAAAGATATTGGCCGATCTGTGCTCGAGTGCGCTCGATCCTGCGCCCGAACGCAGCATCGTTCCCGCCGTCCATTTTGTCGATGAGGGCACGCAGATTGCGTCGTCTGATCTCGTGGATGTCCATCTCGTCATTACAGCAAGAAAAAACTAAACATTGGTTTCGATAGTTCTAGACATTAGGTTTAGAAAAATCTATACTTCGCGTCATGAGCCAAGAAATCGACGTCAAAACGATCATCGAGATCATGGGCGGCCGTGCTGAAGTTCGCCGGATCACCGGCCTGACCAACGGGCGCATCTCGCAAATGATCAAAGACAACCACATTCCTAAATCGTGGATGACGGCTTTTCGCGCCATGCGGCCGTCTGCGTTCGCTTCCCACGTTGGCAAGAAGGGCGCCAAGGAAACCGAACATGCGTAGCACCTGCCATCCCCCGCGGCTACCGCTGCCCAGGCTCATCTTTGCGCGATGCGGCAAGCGCATTGTCCGTGAGCG
>JALOAH010000175.1 GCA_023228865.1 Porticoccaceae bacterium
GGCAGAAGTGGAAGCCTTCAGCTTCGACCCCTGGGGCAAGCGAAGAGCCATGAGCCTGGCGCAACTGCAAAGCATCCTCGGCAACTGGAGCACCCTCAATACCTACCAAAAGGGCAACCTCACCATCCCGGCGATCACCCTCACCAGCAGCACCACCGACAAAGGCTTTACCGGCCACCGCCAGCTCGATAATGTAGGACTTATCCATATGGGCGGTCGGGTGTATGATGCGGAAATTGGCCGGTTCCTGAGTGCCGATCCCTTTGTTGACGATGCCACCAACCTGCAATCCCTGAACCGATATACCTATGTCAACAACAACCCGCTGAGCTATACGGATCCCAGTGGCTACTTCAAAAACCCGCTGAAGAAGATTGGCAAGGCCATTGGCAAAGCGTTCAAGGCCATCGGCGATGGCATCAAGACGGGGTTGCAGAAGATCGGGCGGCTGTTTGCCGATGTGCCTGGGTTGTCGGCCTTTGCCGCGGCCCTCGCCTGCACAGCGGGCCCCTGGACGTGCGCAACGGTTGGGAAATTTATGCTGGGATTAAATGCCGCCATCACCGCAGCCAACGGTGGCACCCTCGGGCAAATCATGACCGACCTGGCCATTGGCGGGGTTGCCTTTGGCATTCCCGGCATGGGGGATGGGCTGGCTGGGCAACTTAATGGTGTCATTAAAAATGAACTTGGCTCGGTGATGCTTATGGGGGGTATTATCTCGAAAGCCCAGGGTGGGAAGTTTATCGATGGAGTGAAAGGCGCTGCAATTGGGGCAGCGGCTGGGGCGATAGGCAGGGGTATCGGCTCCGCAAAACAGGCTGGTGTGAGTGTTTTGGGTGAAATCACCCATGAATTGAGAGTGTTGGCGGGCGTCAGACCACCGGCAAGTGCGCAGCTCTCTACGGCAGTGCATGAACTTGGAATAGCACCAGGATTTGTGCCTTACAATGGGCCGGTTCATACCAATACATTTGTACCGACTTATGCGAGTGCTGCTGCCAGAAATACCGCTACTGGATTTTCATCCCGAGGCAATGGAAGCGGGTGGAGTGCTAGTCAGATTGATGTGGATATGGCTCTTGGGTTGCGGTCAGCTAGAAATTTTCAGAATGCTTCGGTTTGTGCGGCCTTATGCACTATACCTATTGCTTTAGCACCAGGAGCGGCCGCGGTTGGTGCGTCTGTAGGTGCGTTAGTGGATTACTCAGGTGGTAGCTCGATTACTATTGGTTCTGTTGTCAGTGACGCAACAATCAGTGCTATTGTTTCGCCAATAGGGTATGCAAGGTATGCGGGTGGTCATCCTGTAGCTCACGGCTTAGATTTTATAAGGACATATTCCGCTGGTACTGGTGTTGAAGCTATCATCTCCAATTGAGGATTATTAAGTATGGAGATATTTGCCAGATTGCTAATCATTATCCCGGCACTAATCGTAGGAGGATGGGCTGCAAGTCACTGTAAGCAGAGACGATATTCACCCAAAAAATCCTTTATTTTTGGGGTTAAAACAGGATTTATTGTTTCTGCTTTTATCGTCCTTAGTTTCCTGCTTTCAGGAATTTACTTCGATATGCATGGAAATGGACAGAGCTTTCTTGTTGGGATATCAATAATTTTTTTTGTTGGGCTTTCCTATGGTTTTTATTGTTGGGAAAGGGCGGTTAGGGATGGTCGCTGAGAAATCAATTAAAGGCAATTAAAGGGGTCAAAGTGTAAAAACTCTGGAATGGTTTGATACGGAGTAAAAATAGGGGCGTACCACATTTTCGGCCAGCCGTAAGCGCTGGCATGTTCTTTAAAATCAGGTTCCGCGTCACCGGCACCAGCCTCGACCAGGGCAACAGCCAGGTGCAAACCGTCACCCTCACCTACGACGCCCTGGGCAACATCAAAACCAAAACGGGGGTAGGCACCTACAGCTACGGCAGCCAGTGCGGGGCGGGCAGCCGCTTTAACGCTGTGTGCAACATCACCGCGGGCAGTGTTGGCACCAAAACCGCCAGCTACAGCTACGACGCCAACGGCAATCTCTTAAGCGGTGATGGCAGAACAGTGACCTGGAGCGCTTTTGACAAACCCCTGAGCATCAGCCAAAGCGGTGCCAGCAGCACCATGACCTACGGTGCGGAGCGCAACCTCATCACCAAAAGCGAGACCACCGGCGGCAACACCACCAGCACCGTCTACAGCGGCGGCTATGAAAAAGTCACCCTACCGGGCAATATCACCGAAGAGCGTCACAACATTGCCGGCAACACCGTCGTCACCTACACCAATCGCACCGCAGGCAGTGCCGGCACCCTCAAAACACGGTACCTGCACAAAGACCACCTCGGCAGTGTTACCGTCATCACCAACGAAAGTGGCAACGAAGTGGAAGCCTTCAGCTTCGACCCCTGGGGCAAGAGAAGAGCCATGAGCCTGGCGCAACTGCAAAGCATCCTCGGCAACTGGAGCACCCTTGATGCCAACCAGAGACGCAACCTCACCATCGGCGCCCAAACCTTAACCAGCGCCATCACCGACAAAGGCTTTACCGGCCACCGCCAGCTTGACAGCGTGGGGCTTATCCATATGGGCGGACGGGTGTATGATGCGGAGATTGGCAGGTTCCTCAGTGCCGACCCCTTTGTGCAGGACAGCACCAACCTGCAGGCGTTGAACCGCTACAGCTATGTGCAGAACAACCCGCTGAGCTATACGGATCCCAGTGGGTATTTCCTCAAGAGCTTATTCAAGAAGGTTGGTAAGGCTCTAAGTAATGCCTGGCAGAGTATTTGGGATGGTGCTATCAAGCCTGTATTGCAGAAGATTGGAAGGGCCTTTGCCGAGGTGCCGGGATTGTCGGCGTTCGCTGCGGCCGTAGCCTGCACAGCGGGGCCCTGGACGTGCGCAACGGTCGGGAAATTTATGCTGGGATTAAATGCGGCTATCACCGCCGCCAATGGTGGCACCCTAGGGCAAATCGTGACCGACCTGGCCATTGGCGGGGTTGCCTTTGGCATTCCCGGCATGGGGGATGGCTTGGCAGGACAGCTTAACGGTGTAATTAAGAATGAGCTCGCCTCCGTTATGGTAATGGGTGGAATCGTATCCAAGGCCATGGGTGGGAAATTCATTGATGGCATGAAAGGCGCTGCTATAGGGGCAGCGGCTGGAGCGATAGGTCGAGGGTACGGTTCTGCAAAACAGGCGGGTGTGAGTATTTTGGGTGAAATCACCCATGAATTGAGAGTGTTGGCGGGCGCGCGCCCTCCTGCATCTGCGGGGATTGTTGGAATAGAGTTGCTTAATAGCGGTCAGCAAATGGCGGTGTCAGCACCGCAAGTTATAGCGCCACCCCAGCTATTTTATAGAGCTGCGCCTCAGCAGAGCACGGGCGGTTGGGAAGCGGGATTGATGACCGATAGCGCTTATCAGGCTGGCGCATATAACATTGCTTCGCAGGAAAGGACGGCTGCCGCTCGATCTGTTTTTAATAACACCATAATTGCGGGTGCCACCTATTCTTTAGGTGGAGCTTTAGGCTCAGCAGGAAAGTGGGCTTTGTCAACACCTATTGGAAGGACTTATACGTACCAAGCTTTGACAGTTTTAGCAGAGTATCAAGGCTCAACATGGGTTTCGGGATCAGTATCAACTTTTGTTGGTCGTTTCGCAGCCGCTGATGCGGTTGTTGGGTCTTCAACAGTACCCCATTTGATAGTTCGGCCACCTTACAAAGTTTTGCAAACCCCCTAAATATTGATATGAAAGATATTTTCGTAAAAAAAACATCTGATTTCAAAGCATATGTGCTTTTTGTTTTTATGCTCATAGTAGCTACAGGTATCGCGACTTTGATGGCGCCGTTGCCCGTTGGTCTAAAGTTTTTCATTGTTTTAATCTTGGTAATTTGTACTATTTGGTTTTTTTTTAGGGGCAATCCTAAAGTAAAAAAACAGTGGAAATTATGGCACGAAATGTACGGCGTTGAGATCCCTAAGGATGATATTTATTCTGATGAGTTTAAGGGAAAGAATTGGGCGAAAGGATTCGCCAGATTTAATGATGTTTTGATTAAAGTGTGGGTCTTAGCAGGCAAAGAGGGGTTTTCAATACATAAAGCTTACGATATCAATTATCCACTTCTACTAATTAGCTGGGAAGTTATATCTTCAATCGAAGAGATCAATTTTTATATTGGGAATCAAAAACAGGTTTCATTGGAAGTGAGTCTGACTAAGGAAAACCTAGATACTATTATAGTTTTGCCTAGACCCAAAGAGGGATTTTGGAGAAAGGAATCCGGGAGTTCGAGCCAGGGTAAAGAGAGTTTGCCCCCTGGGGTAAACGCAGAGCCATGAGCCTGGCGCAACTGGAAAGCCTTCTCGGCAACTGGAGCACCCTTAACACCTGGCAGAAGGGCAACCTCACCATTGCGGCGACCACCCTCACCAGCGCCACCACCGACAAAGGCTTTACCGGCCATAGGCAACTGGACAGTGTAGGGCTTATCCATATGGGCGGGCGGGTGTATGATGCGGAAATCGGACGATTCCTCAGTGCCGACCCCTTTGTTGCCGACAGCACCAACCTGCAGGGCTTGAACCGCTACAGCTATGTGGAGAACAACCCCCTGAGCTATACCGATCCCAGTGGGTATTTTCTGAAGGGATTGATCAAGAAGTGGGGCAAGGCACTCAAGAGCGCAGTCAGCGCGGTGATCGAATTTGAGCGGGAATTGCGGCGCAAAATCCTGCGCAGCCTGGGCAAGATCGAGGGCTTGTCGACGGTGATCAGTATAGGCATGACCATCCTTATTCCGGGTTGTCAGACAGGTGTTTGCG
>JALOAH010000092.1 GCA_023228865.1 Porticoccaceae bacterium
AGGGCTTGCGGGGAACCTCCATCCCCACGGAACCCACCACCACCACTTTGGCGCGGTCGCGGGCGATTTCACCAGCCAGGATCAGTGGATCGTTGTCCGAGGTGTCGGCGCAGATCAAAATGGCGTCCAACCCATCACCCTGGGTAAAAGATCGGGCTGCTTCAATCGCCTGCTCTCGATTAACGGCTTTGTTAGCGCCCACCTGGAGCGCCAGGTCAGCCCGTGCCGGGTCGAGTTCGACGCCCAGCACCTGGCAACCAGCAGCCCGGGCAATGCCGGTGGTCAGCAGACCCAGCAATCCCAGACCAATAATCCCAACCCGGGCGCCAACCCCAACCTCGGACAGGCGAAAACCCTGCATGGCAATTGCCCCGATGGTAGCAAAGGCTGCCTCCTCAAAATTCACCGGCTCAGGAATGGGAACCATCAAGTTCTGAGGGATGATCGCGTATTCTGCATGCACCGCGTATCCACCACCTGCACACGCGACCCGGTCGCCGGCTTTAAATCCCACCAAACCCGGCCCGGTTTTGATGATCGTGCCTGCTGAAGAATAACCCAGGGCAAAGGGCTGATCCAGCTTGTTCAACGCCGCTTCGATGGTCGTGAGCAATCCCTCACGCCGAGCTTTGTTGAGCACCTCACGTATCAAATCGGGGCGGGAGCGAGCTTTACCCAGCAAGCCCTGTTTGGCAAAGGATACCAGCATGCGTTCAGTGCCTGCGGATACCAGCGAATTGGCTGTCCGAATCAACGCCATTCCATCACCGGGGGTTGGAGTGGGCACCTCAGCCACCACTGCTTGTCCAGTTTTCATGTTTTGTAAAAGTTGTTTCATAGCATTGCACTCGCTAAACGAAAGTTAGAATAATAAAATTATAGCGCAAACCCGATTTAATGAACCCTCTCAAACCAGCTTAAGTTTGACACAATTATAAAGCAGTGTATAAAAGAGTATTTCAATCACGAGAGTGTCAATAGCCAGGAGTGGATCGGTTTAACTGACAGACAAGCTTCGCGTGCAGCATCCCGTTATACCTGCAATGATACCTGTTGCCACTCGCATTAAGGGCGAGAAGGGTGTTTACAATTTGAGGATCGTTGAATGGGCAAGAATGTTTGCCTTAGCGATCACCCATTTGACCTGCTAATCTGCTGAAGAAAATATAATAAATCTGCTTTTACTTTTTTTTCAATTCGACGTTAGAATAAGGGGTAACGTCTCATGGAGTACCCATGGCCCACAGTAACGACAAAAAACAAGCACAACCGATCACACTGATTCATCATGGCGTGCAAAACGCCCACGGAAGACCGCCCGGGTCCTTATCGGCTTTAGCGCATTACCTGGCTGCGGGCTGAACAGCTCTCCGTTAAAACATTTTTCTGATCTCCTTTTCTCTGGACGGCGAATGTGATATGATGTCTGACAAATCATTAACCAAGGTGTAAACGACAATGAACTTTCTGATTACAGGCGGCGCTGGTTTTTTGGGCGCGGCGCTCAGCAATCGACTATTGCGGCAGGGACATCATGTGCGCGTTTTGGATGACCTTTCCACGGGCAACCCAGACGCGCTGGACCCGGAAGTACACTTCACCCGCGGTGATATTAACGACCGACCGAAACTATGGACGCTTCTGCAAGATATTGACTGTGTCTATCACATGGCGGCGCGCGTGTCGGTACCGGAATCAATTCTGTTTCCGCGTGATTATACAGCGGTTAATGTTGCTGGCACAGTGAACCTGATGGAAGCAGCTCGCGATGCCGGGACGCCTAAGGTGGTGCTCGCCTCTTCCGGTGCAGTCTATGGGGAACAGAAACAGCCCATGATGACCGAAGACCTGGCGCCGCATCCAGGTTCGCCTTATGCGGTGTCAAAGCTCTCAGCGGAATGGTATGTGCGGACGATTGGCGCCCTTTCAGGAATTCAAACCCTGTGCCTGCGCATATTTAACGCCTACGGTCCCGGACAGCACATCCCGGTGTCCCATCCCCCGGTGATCCCCAATTTCATCCGTCAATCACTGCAAAACGGCACCTTGGTCTTCCACGGAGATGCAAACCAGACCCGCGATTACGTCTATGTGGATGATGTGGTCAATGCACTGGTGGCGGCTGCCAGCGCCCAGGGTATCAATGGAATGGTGATCAACGTGGGTAGCGGCAGCGAAACCAGCATTCGCGACCTGGCCAACGTGGTAATCAAAGTTACGGGCGGCAACCCGGAAGAGGTATACAACACGCGCATCAGCGGTGGCGTCTCGCGGATGTGTGCCGACCTCACCTTGGCCAAAGAAAAATTGGATTATATTCCCCTGGTGCCCCTGGAAATGGGCATTCGGTTGACCCTTGAGCACAATACTCAGCTTAAGAACGGGCTGTAACTATTTAGAGCGGGGTTTTTGATTCAAACCTGTTTTTCTTATGATCTCACCTGAATCAAGCCCGGGTGGGATTCACCTGTTTATCAAGTAAAATAACAGCATGTCAATCATTCAGCGCGATTTCTATTCCCGTCCGGCGCTGGCTGTGGCGCGGGACTTGCTGGGCTGCCGCCTGGTCCGCACCCAATCCGGAACGCGCCTGGCAGGCTTGATTTTGGAGACGGAAGCGTACCAGGGCGAAGAAGATTTGGCCTGTCACGCTTCGGCGGGGAAGACGCCGCGCACCTCTGTGATGTACGAGGAGCCCGGGCATGCGTATGTCTACTTCACCTACGGGATGCACTGGCTGCTCAATGCCGTGACCGATGGCACGGGGGCGCCAGCCGCGGTGTTGATCCGCGCTATCCTGCCGGTGGAAGGGCTCGCGGTTATGGCTCAAAACCGCCCGTACCAGGCCATGAGGTCGGGCTGGACGGACGGTCCTGCCAAATTGACCCAGGCACTGGCCATCAACGGCGCCTTTAACCGCCTGGATCTGTGCGATGAGGTCGGTGAGCTGATCATTGAACACGGGAAGCAGCTGAGCGACGATTGGATCGAACAAACGCCCCGAATCGGTTTGAATACGGTTCCCGAGCCTTGGCGCTCGCTGCCCTGGCGTTTCACGCTGCGAAAGGGGGCGATTAATGCACACTGACATGGAACTCTTCCGCAGGCTCTACCGCATCAGGCGCTTTGAGACGGTCCTGCTGGATCACTTCAAATCCGGGATTTTCCCGGGGACAACGCATGCCAGCCTCGGGCAGGAAGCCAACGCGGTGGGGGTGCTTGCTCACCTGCAGGAAGGCGATGTTGTGGTCAGCAATCATCGCTCGCACGGGCACTTCCTGGCTTATGGCGGAGACCCACAGGCACTGTTTGCCGAATTAATGGGAAAACCCTCAGGTGTGTGTGGCGGCGTGGGCGGTTCTCAACATCTCCACTGGCGTAATTTTTATTCCAGCGGTGTACAGGGGGGCACGGTCGCCATGGCAGCCGGCATGGCGCTGGCTGAAAAACGCGCGGGCAACGGGGCGATCGTGGTGGATTTCATGGGAGATGGCACCCTGGGTGAGGGTATTGTCTATGAGTGTTTAAACATGATCTCGCTGTGGCAGCTACCGGTTCTGATCGTCCTTGAGCACAACCACATCGCGCAGACCACGCCAGCAAAACTGACCATTGCCGGCAGTGTCAGTCAGCGCTTTGAGACCTTTGGCATCCCGACCGCTGAACTGGACAGCAGTGATATCCTGG
Organism: Porticoccaceae bacterium; assembly: GCA_023228865.1. The sequence goes on from JALOAH010000092.1 coordinate 3,688, forward strand.
AGATTTTCCCGCTGGCAGGGACGTTGATTAGCCAGGTGCGTGTTGAATCTGCGCCGAGGGCGTTGATTATCCATACTGAGCGTTTAGGCGCGCATTCCAAAGGCGATGATACCCGCCCACCCGAGGAACTGGTCAACCTGTGGCAATTTCGCGATCCAATTGCGATCCATGCAACTCGCCTGCCAGAGGCAGAGCGCGCCCGGATTGTGGATGAAGTCGATGCCGACATTCAGCGGGCTTTTGAAGCCGCCCTGGGCGCTAAAGGAGGGGTCTGATGGGCGAACAGCTCCCCCGCACTGTGCTCGATTCTCTCAATCTGGGCTTGCACAAAGCCCTGGTCGATGATCCGCTGACAATCCTGCTGGGCGAGGACCTGCTGGACCCTTACGGTGGGGCATTCAAGGTCACTCGTGGCCTTTCCAGCGCCTTTCCAGACCGGGTGTTAACCACACCGATCTCAGAGGCGGGCATCACCGGCATCGCCGGTGGGATGGCGTTGCGCGGTCTGCACCCGGTGGTTGAAATCATGTTCGGGGATTTTGTTACGCTGATCAGCGACCAGGTGATCAATCATATCGCTAAGTTCAACAGCATGTACAACGGTGCAGCAACAGCCCCGGTGCTGATCCGCACGCCGATGGGCGGTCGTCGCGGCTACGGTCCGACGCACTCACAGACCCTGGAAAAATTCTTTTTGGGCGTACCCGGGCTGACCGTGCTGGCGCCCTTCCACCTTCTGGACGATGATCCCCTTGGGGCACCGGGAGGACTGCTGTATGAGGCGATCCTCACCTCAGACTCCCCGGTACTATTTGTTGAGAATAAACTGCAGTATCTGCTGAAGCTGCTCACACCGGCTGACCTGGTTGAATATGAGCTCGATACTGATCGCAGCAGTGCCTTCTACACGCTGAGGATGAAATCAGCCCCGGCGGCGATGATCACCCTGGCAACCTATGGCTATATGGCGCACCTGGCGCTGGAAGCCTTGCACAGGCTGGCTTATGAATACGAGATCTTCTGCGAATTGTTGGTACCGACCCGGTTGGCGCCCTTTGAGCTGCAGCCGTTGTTTGATTCTGTAGCACGTACAGGTCGACTGCTCACGGTTGAAGAGGGCACTTTCTCATTGGGCTGGGGCGCAGAGGTACTGGCTCGAACCGCAGAAGCCCTGGGGGCAGGCCTCAGACAGGCCCGGCGCCTCGCGGCGAAAGAGGGGGTGATCCCCGTTGCACCGGAGCTCGAAGCGGCGTGCCTGCCAGGCGTCGACGATATTATTGCCCGGGTAAGAGAAATGGTGTGAAATCATGCAAAAACTGATCCCGATAAAAATCCCGCTGATCAATCCCAACGAATCTGAAGCCCTGCTCGCCTCACTGCCAGTCAAAGAAGGCGCAGCGATTCAACAGGGTCAGGTGGTGGCGGTGATTGAAACCACCAAATCCACCGGTGAAATCATGTCCGAAGCCTCCGGATATTTGGTGGGTTTGCGTTTTTCAGAAGGGGAGACGTTGCAGGCTGGCGAAGTGCTGGGGTATATCGGCGTGTCGCCTGACGCCAGCGACCCTTCACTGCCGCCCTGGGCAGACACCCAACCCTTGATAGTTAACCGGGAACCTGCGCTGGCAGGTTTGCGCATCACCGAACCGGCGCGTGAATTGGCTCTGGCACAGGGTTTATCTTTGGAAGACCTGCCGCAGGGCACCCTGGTGACCCGGGAAACCGTCATGGCGCTGATTCCATCAGAAAAATGGGTACCCCGCGCGTCTATCTCAGATGGTGAGAAGCGCCTGGTGATCTACGGAGCGGGTGGGCATGGTTGCTCACTGGCTGCCCTGGTGCGCCATTCAGAAGACTATGAGATACTTGGTTTTCTCGACGACGGTCTGCCTGAAGGCACACAGGTGGACGGGTTCCCTGTTTTAGGCGGTGGTGAAAAACTGGCTGAGCTGGCACAGGCAGGCATCCGCCTGGCGTTGAACGGCGTGGGCGGGATTGGCGACCTGCCCGCTCGTTTATCAGTCTATGGCAAGCTGGCTGAGGCAGGTTTCTTTTGCCCAAGCGTGATTCACAGCAGGGCATTCCTGGAAAAAAGCGCTGTGCTGGCTGATGGTGTGCAGGTCTACCCGTTGGCTTATGTTGGGGTTCGGGTCCAGGTGGGTTACGGGTGCATCATCAATACCGGCGCGATTGTTTCCCATGATTGTGACCTGGCTCCTTATGTCAACCTTTCACCGGGGGCGACCCTGGCGGGGGGTGTTGTGATCGGCGAAGCAGCCCTGGTTGGCATGCGCGCTACGATCAACCTGTATGTGCGCGTTGGTAAACGGGCGCGGATTGGGAATGGGGCGACTGTCAAACAGGACGTCCCGGATGGCGGAATTGTCCCAGCCGGAACCATCTGGCCGCCCAGGCGTTGAATTTGCACCGGGATGCTCGCTTAAAATACAGTTGGCTTATCGATAATGAAAGGCGTGTACACTGATGTTTGGAAAAAAGAAAGCTTCCCCTGACATTATTTCTGCCCGGCCCGTCGATCGGGTGACCTCGGTGCTGGGGCCGGGTATTAGCTGGAAAGGCGACCTGCGCGGTCAGGGCGGTGTGCGCATTGAAGGCGCCCTGGAGGGCGAGGTTGCCGTGCGCGGCATGGTCATTGTTGGAGAGACCGGCAAGGTGACCTGTGAAGTGCTCAAAGCAGGGACGGTAATTGTAGCAGGGTTGGTCAGCGGGCAAATTATTGCGGAAAAGCTTGAAATTCGGGCAACCGGTCGGGTGTATGGCGATGTGGTCATTCAATCGATCTCAACCGATGAGGGCGCCTTCTTGCGGGGCACGGTCACTATGGAGGAAAGGGTGGACCTTTCGGACCTGCCAGGCGAGAGTCAGGATGCTTCTGAACCGGGTGCTGAAGAATTCACACAACAAAGGGTGGATTGACCCATGCGAATGTCAAAGCTGTTCAGCGCGACTCTGCGCGATGTGCCTTCCGAAGCAGAGATTACCAGTCATCAACTGCTGCTCAGGGCGGGATATATCCGTCAACTGGGGGCAGGCATTTATTCCTATTTGCCACTGGCGCAGCGGGTGATTGCTCGCATTGAAAACATCATGCGCGAAGAAATGGCGACCATTGGCGGACAGGAACTGAAAATGCCGGTTGTGCATCCGGCAGATGTCTGGCAGGAGACCGGCCGCTGGGACCAGTTCGGAGATGAAATGGCGCGCTTCAAGGACCGCACCGGTCATGACATGGTTCTGGCAGTGACCCACGAGGAGATCGTGGCAGACCTGGCGCGGCGTGAAATCCAGTCCTACCGGCAGTTGCCGCAGTTGATCTACCATATCCAAACCAAGTTCAGGGATGATCCCCGTCCACGCGCGGGGTTGATCCGGGTGCGCGAATTCACCATGCTGGACAGCTACAGCCTGGACCGTAACCAAGCCGGGTTAGATGAGCAATACCGGGCGCATTACGAGGCATATTTTCGCATCTTCAACCGTTGTGGCTTGCCGGTCAGGTCTGTGGGTTCGGATACCGGCATAATGGGTGGGTTGGAAGCCCACGAATTTATGTACCTGACGCCAGCCGGTGAGGATACGCTGCTGTTCTGCAACCAATGTGAGTATGCAGCCAATCGCCAGGTGGCTACTTTTAGAAAGCCCGACCCACCCGCCGAGATGCTGCAGCCACTGGAAAAAGTAGCCACCCCCGGGGCAGCGACCATCGCCGAACTGGCGGCCTATTTGCAGATCCCTCCGGCGCAGACAGCCAAGGCAGTCTTTTTAATGGCAGAGCTGGCTGACCCTCTGCCACCTCGCATGGTGTTTGCTGTTTTGCGGGGGGATATGACCCTGAATGAAACCAAACTGGTTAATGCGCTGGGAACCGCAGGCTCAGGCGCAATAAAGAGCCTCCGACCTGCCCGTGACGATGAAATTGTCGCCATAGGCGCCAGCCCGGGATATGCCTCACCGATCGGGATTGATCGGGAAAAGGTCTGGGTTGTGGCGGATGACCTGCTGACCCGGGCACCGAACCTGGTCGCCGGCGCCAACGAAGCTGGCTTTCACTTGCGCAATACCAACCTTGGGCGGGATTACCAGGCGGATATCATCGCAGATATTGCACAGGCAGAAGATGGCGCGCCCTGCCCGTCCTGTGCGGGCACGCTGGATGCCTCACGAGGCGTTGAGGTGGGCAATATCTTCAAGCTGGGAAGTCGGTACACCGACGCGCTGGGCGCCTCCTTCCTGGATGAGGATGGTTTGCCCCGCTCAATCATCATGGGCTCTTATGGGATTGGCGTGGGCAGGTTGATGGCCTGTATCGCTGAAGAACACCATGATGACCAGGGTTTGATCTGGCCGTTCAGTGTGACTCCCTATCCGCTGCACCTGGTGATGCTGAGTAGCAGGGATGGCACGGCTGAAAGGGAATCCGAGGTGCTCTACCAGGCATTGGTGGATGCTGGCCTTGAACCGCTGTATGATGACCGGGAAGAACGCGCCGGCGTCAAGTTCAAGGATGCCGACCTGATCGGCATCCCCCTGCGGGTGACCGTTTCAACCCGGTCGCTGCAAAGCGGCGGGTTTGAGTTCAAACGGCGCAATCAGGAGGGGCGCTGGATTTTCCCGGCGGAAGAGGCATTTGATTTCATTGTACAAGCAGTTGAGACAAAGCAAATTTGAATTAATTCCCTGAACGTAATAATTTTTCTGTTTTCAAATCGATGCCCTGTGATGGGTTGGCATTATCTCAATCCGCGCTGGAGTTTTTCTATGAGATATTGAGACTGAATTCAGTTATTTAACCGGTAAAACCGAATATTTTAAGAGAATTTTGATTGGCTGATCAATGTAGCAATGCGCCTTCAGCGTGAGCAATATCTAGAAGCAAGACATTATGAACAATCTCTAGAAGGACAGGGTGATGCCAATGGCAACATACCTAAGAGCGTCAAGACGAGAATGAGCGAAATCCAATACCATCATCAGAAGAATGCTGATAAGTAAGTTCCTCACCAACGAATGCGAGCTGAGGTGGCCACCGATAATCGGGCGATCTTCAATGCCCCTGATCGGTCTCAAGCAGAAGCTTATCTGAAGCGGATTGTGGTCAAGTATTCAGAAAGCGCCTCTGAGCTAGCCGATTGGACAGAGGTAGTTATTACGGAGGGATTGACCGTTTTTGACTTTCCGGAATAGCATCGGCGCAGAATTCAGACCAGAAATATGCTTGAGTGTGTCAGCCAAGATGTCAAACAACGCGCTCGTGTTGTCTGAATAATTCCCGATTTGTCGACTTGATTGAGGTTGAGTAGTGCTCTTTTGATGGGGATTAGTGAAGATTGGAATACTATCAGGAACTATTTGAACATGAACGAAAACTAGAAGGGCCTGAAGAATTTATAGAAAACAGGTCGCAAAATCATTGTTTAACAATTTGGACATGTTCTTAATATTTTTCGGCATAAGGAAAATCGTTATTTAACTTATCACAGCATCTTACTCATTAAGGATGAATGTTGGCTATCCGTTTATAAATAGACATGGTCAGCAAGATCGCTTTATAAAGAACTGAGTTTTGTTTCTCCATACATTTGTTTCAATTCCTTAGAGGCTTTAAAGCTGGTTATAGTCATTCAAAAATGTTTATTTTGAAATCAATTTAACAAACATGTCGTTAGCCGAAGGGTTTTAATTTTAAAGATCATTTCCGATTTTCAATGAATAATTAGATGAGCTTCCATATAATTGAAACTTAACATTCCCAATTATAGTTTCTCTCACATCACCGTCCCCTGAGATTTTTGGTATAGTATCCTCTACCCACTCCTTTGCTTTTTGTGGGTTGGAACCGTCATATGGCAACGTAGAGATAAAACCTAAATAATTAATTGCCACATTAACGCTTGGTGATGAGAATTGAATTATCCTTGTTCTTACTAATGTTACTGAAGAAAATGATGTTGCCCACATTTCCAGTAACATAGATTTATTTAAATCTTCCCTTCTGCATTCCCATTTATAGTATGGGTCTGAATTTATTGGCGAATAGGCGATTTCACATTCAAAGTTTTGTTCTTCCATTATCGATTTAATATATGCTGTTGTGATTCCTGGAATAGTTTCTTGTGTGGAATCATTTTTTAATGTTGCTGTTGGTAATTGGGTTTTTGTAACAGTTTTAGTTGGAGTCTCAGTGGGAGATTGGGTATGGGTAGAAGTGGCTGTTGGCTTTACCGTTTTTGTTAATGTGGGAATTTCTGTCGATGCATCTATTTGCGGTTCAGTGGTATTTGTAGCTTCAGTAAATTCAAATCTTTCTCCCGGCAAGTTCGCGGTTAGACAACAATTTATAAGAATGAAAAATAGGAAAATTGCTGTAACAATATTCTTCACGTTTTCTCCTAACTTTCTACGGTTCGTGTTTTTCTATATTAATTATAACAGAAGGAAAATTTTCTGTGGGTTCGATATAAAATATGCCTCGCCGATTGGGATTGACTGGAAAAGCGTTTGGGTGTGGTTGATTTTTTATCCTTCGCTCACCAAACCTGGTGATTGGGGCAAACGAACCAGGTTTCCATCTACTTAATACCAATTTTGGGCAGGATTACCAGGCAGATCTTGTGGCGTATTTCGTCATGGCTAATAACGACGCACTCTGCCTGCATCGTTCAGGGCGTTTGGTGTGACAAAAAGGGGTTGAGGTGGATATGATTTCCAAGCTGGTTAGTTATTTAACCGGTAAAACCGAATATATTAAGGGAATTAAGTTTGTCAGACAATTGACAGGAACGACATGTTTCGATACAATAAAGCCTGTGCATTTGTCTGACAATCTTACCAATCGGGAAGGGTGCTGATGACGACTTTATTGATTAAAAATATTGAAACCCTGGTCACCATGGATAACCAGCGCCGGGAATTGCAGCACGCCAACCTTTTCATTAATGATGGGTTTATCCAAGCAATCGGCGCATTAACCGACATGCCCGCAAAGGCCGATCAGGAGATTGATCTTTCCGGGCATATTGTTTTTCCGGGGTTTGTCAACACCCATCACCATTTCTACCAAACCTTGACGCGTGCCGTGCCCAAAGCCCAGAATGCCAACCTGTTTAACTGGCTGGTGACTCTTTACCCGATTTGGGCACGCATGACTCCCGACGATATCCGTATTTCTACCCAAACCGCGCTGGCTGAGCTGGCGCTATCGGGCTGCACCACCGCCTCTGACCACCTGTACCTGTTTCCGAACGGCTCCAGGCTCGATGATGAGATCCTTGCCGCAGCCGAGGTCGGCTTACGCCTGCATGCCTCTCGCGGCTCGATGAGCCTGGGCGAATCTGCTGGGGGCTTGCCGCCAGATAGCGTGGTGGATACTGAGGAGCATATCCTGACCGACAGCCAGCGTTTGATCGAAACCTATCATGATCCTGCGCCGGGTTCCATGGTGCAGATTGTGCTGGCGCCCTGCTCGCCCTTCAGCGTGACCGGTGAGTTAATGCGCCAATCTGCCCTGCTGGCGCGGGAATACGGGGTGCACCTGCATACCCACCTGGCAGAAACCCAGGACGAAGAGGATTTCTGCCTCGAAAAGTTTAGGAACCGCCCGGTGGCTTACATGCAGGAGGTGGGCTGGATTGGCGAAGACGTGTGGTTTGCCCACAGCGTGCATGTCAACGATTCCGAGATCAAGCTCTATGCCGATACCGGCTGCGGAGTGGCGCACTGTCCCGGCTCCAATATGCGCCTGGCCTCTGGTATTGCACCGATCCTGCACATGCTGGGCAGGGGCGTCAAGGTGGGCTTGGGTGTGGACGGTTCATCCAGTAATGACAGCTCGCACCTGCTGGGTGAAGCCCGATTGGCCATGCTGCTGGCTCGATTGAACGCCGGATTGGGCGGAGCATCTCGCTCTGGCGAAGATGCGCCGCCTTTGATGAGCGCCCGCCAGGCGTTAGAGATCGCCACACGGGGCGGTGCAGCCGTCCTGGGTCGCGAGGATATCGGGTCGCTGGAAGTGGGCAAATGTGCAGACCTGTTTGCCATCAACCTCAACCGGCTGGATTATGCCGGCGCCCTGCACGACCCTGTGGCTGCAGCCCTATTCTGCGCCCCTCAGAAGGTTGGTTTCAACATTGTTGGTGGAAAGTTCATTGTCAAAGATGGTGAGCTGGTGACGATCGATGTACCCGATTTGGTCAAAAAACATAACCAGGCGGCAAAACGCCTGGTGACTGAAAAATAACCAGGGTTTCGTTTCATTGCGTGTAAATACTGGGTTCCAGTGTTTTTAATAAACAAGTTTTTATAACTAAAAGGAGAACTAAAAAGAAAATGAACAACGAATCAATCATAAAAGAAATTCAAAGCAAGGTTGAGGAGCAACGGGAAGAGATCCTCCAATTCCTTCGCGACATTGTTGCCATTCCAAGCGTGGAAAATCAGATCGGCCCGGTCGGTGCGCGCATTGCCGAAGAAATGAACAAATTGAAATTTGATGAGGTCCGTAACGACAAGATGGGCAACATCATAGGTCGCATCGGAGACGGTGAGCGCATTATCGTATTTGACTCGCATATCGATACGGTTGGGATCGGCGACCCCGAATCATGGGAATGGGATCCATTCATCGGCAAGGTTGAAGACGGGGTTCTGTTTGCCCGCGGCGCCTGTGACGAAAAAGGCTCTACACCCGGGATGGTTTATGGCATGGCTATCGCCCGCGATATGGGCTTGCTGGAAGGTTGGACCGCGTATTACTTCGGTAATATGGAGGAATGGTGCGACGGGATTTCTCCCAACACTTTTGTTGAAGTGGATCCTGCGATTAAGCCGGATTATGTCATCATTGGCGAACCCACAAAAATGCAGGTTTATCGCGGTCATAAAGGCAGAATCGAGTTAAAGATGACTGCCAAGGGCCGTTCAGCACATGCTGCCTCCAACCACCTGGGAATCAACGCGATTTACCTGTTATTGCCCGTCATTGCAGGCATTCGTGACCTGGAGCCAGAGTTAGGCGATCACGATTTCCTTGGGCATGGAAAAATCACTGTGTCAGATATGGAAGTTAAGACACCTTCCATCAATGCCGTCCCCGATGAAGCGGTGATCTATATTGACCGGCGATTAACCTTTGGTGAGACAAAAGAAGAAGCTTTCGCACAAATCCAGGCTCTGATTCCCGAAGAATCCCGCGATCTGATCACCCTTGAAGAGCTGTTTTACGATGAGCCTTCATACACCGGCTTTGTCTTCGAAGTTGATAAATACTTCCCGGCCTGGGTTTTGGATGAAGATCACCACCTTGTGCAGGCGGGACTCGAAGCCATGCAGATAATTGGGCTGCCCGATCTTCCCGCCAGCAAATGGAATTTTTCCACCAATGGCATCTACTGGGCTGGCAAAGCTGGCATCCCCTCGATTGGCTTTGCCCCTGGCGATGAGGAAACCGCGCACACAAATGTGGATAGCGTGAACCTGAACGATGTGGTCAAGGCGACCGAATTTTATGCCCTGATCAGCCATTTGATTAAAGAAAGATCACAATAATTTCGTTTTGTGAATGACAGCCTGGAAAAACGATTGTACAACGAAACCAAATAAAACATGAGTTCAGATCTTTCGACATATCACCGTTTACAAAACGACCTGAGGGAGATTATTGAAAATTCTCCGAAGGGAACGAAATTGCCTTCAGAACCCCAGTTGGCGAGCGAGTTAGGTGTTTCGCGGGCGACTTTGCGAGAGGCAATGCGCACTTTTGAAAGCCAGGGTTTCCTTCGGCGCAGGCAGGGCTTGGGAACTTTTGTTGATAAACCAACCCAGGTGATTGAAACCGGTCTTGAAGTGCTGGAAAGTATCGAAACCCTGGCAAAGAAAATTGGTCTGAATGTCACGATGGGCGCCCTGGATATCAAGCATGCACTGGCAGATGAGATGCAGGCTGAAAAATTGCATCTGCGGGTGGGGGCGCCTATTTTACAAATCAAACGTGTGATTATCACCGATCACGCACCGGTGGCGTATTTGATCGATATTTTACCGGACCATGTCATTACTCTGAAAACGATTAAAGACCAATTCACTGGCTCGATGCTTGATCTTCTGAACCAGGTTGTAAATCCACCTTTGTCGGAATCCAAAACCGAGATCAGTGCAGTCCATGCACATTCAGAAGTGGCAAAAGCCCTGGACATCCAGCGGGGAGATACCTTGCTGCTATTGTCGGGTGTGCTGTTTGATGTTGAAGGTCACCCGGTAGACTTTTCTTACAGCTATTTTCTCCCGGGCTATTTCAAGCTGCACGTCGTCAGGAAAATTGGAGGTTTCGAAATATAATGATTTATCTAAATAAATTAAATTGTTAAAACACTATTTTTAAACTAAGGAGCCTTAAATGCAAACAAATTTACGTGGACGAGATTTAATCAGCGACCTTGACTTCAGTAAAGAAGAAGTTGAAACTGTTTTAGATGTCGCATTCGATCTTAAGAGGAAACGCGC
>JALOAH010000176.1 GCA_023228865.1 Porticoccaceae bacterium
CGTCGTTGCGGATGCAACGCTGCTACGACTGCCACCGGCAACAGCGCGCCAACACGGCTTGCAAAACCTGTCACCTCACCCACCCCGATGGCCGCATGAAGCACGACGCCGACGGGGTGCGCCGGGTCCCGCCCACCTGGCTCGCCGGACCGACCCACGGCGCCGCCTGGGAGCGCACCCACGGGGCCTCGGCCGGGGCCAACGCATCGTTTTGTCAAAACTGCCACGCGCAAAAGTACTGCACGGATTGCCACGCGGGACGGCGCGCGGTGAAACGCCACCATCCCCCGGGCTGGATGACCGCCCACGCCCTGTCGGCGCGCATCGACGAGGCGGCCTGTTCCCGCTGTCACCGGCAGCAGAGCTTTTGCCTCGACTGCCACCGCCGCTCGGGACGCGCCCCCAGCTCGCCCGTGGGGGTGCGCAGCACCAACCCAGTGCAGTTCCACAAGGGCAAGTCCCCCGCTGAGATTTGCCGCCGCGCCAAAAACGACCTGCTCACCTGTGTCTCTTGTCACAACGAGGCGAGTTGCATCCGGTGTCACAGCCGCATCAACCCCCACCCGCCGGGTTTTTCCCAGCGCTGCCGCCGCCTGGCCCAGTCGCATGCGGGTGCCTGCCAAAAATGCCACGCCACCTCCCCAGCGCGCCGCTGCCAATAGCGAAACAGGTTTATTTCCTTGCTGGAAAAAAACTGAGTGAACAAAGCTGTCCTCAAGCCCCACAAGCACGACCACTATTTCTGCGACCGTCGATGAAGCGGACAAAACGAATTATTTATACCCGGACATTTGCAGTGCTCATGAAATAAATGGCAATTAAGGCTTGCCTACGCGCATGATTTAAGTTAGCTTGATGCCATAAATGCAACATTACCCCCCCCCAACACACAAGCATTGCCTTGGCATTGTGTGCTCATCGATGAACGGCAGCCGCCGCAGCGACTGACCCGCATCGCCAGCAACCCAGCGATGGTTTACCACTAGGCGATGGTGCACCGCTTGGGCACCCGAATATCGAAAGTGCATGAGTTTGGACCGCAGGAGCCCGTTGATGGCCTGTTGCCCGGCCAACAGCGCGAAATGTGCGTTGGTGGCGAGAGAGATTTTGCGCTCAATTTGCACTTTGGGGGCCATCTTCAAGCATTTTGCATACTCCCTGGCAATGAAGTCAGGGCTGTAAACGCCTTCAGAAAAAGCTGAAGTGCACAAAGGGGAGCAAGATGAACAAATCAGGCAAAGGGTTATGGTTGTGGTTATTTCTGGCGACGGCGTTGTTGGGATGCGAAGAAGAAACGCAACCCGCCGAATGGCTGGGAAAACACGCGCTGTTGCTTGACACAGATGCACAGTCCGATGGACTCGCTGATGAAGAGGCAGGCGCTTCTGATGCGGGGTGGCAAGCAGGCGCCAGCAGTCAGGAGTCCTCTTTCGATGTCAATGAAAGTGTTGACCACGAACAACGCGTTGGCGAGGTTGCGACGGAAGCGCCGGTTAGCATTGTCGTGGATGGCATGAGCAAGGGTGAGATGAACACCGATGTGTTGAAGTGGCGGTTGAGCAATGTGATTGACGAGTCGATTGTTATTGTCCCCACACTGCTTGTTGAAGGTTTGGCGACCGTGAGCCAGAGCGAGCAGATGGCGATAGTGACATTGGCGACCAAACGGGATGCTGATGTGGTGGTTGCGGCGACAGACTTTCCTGTGCAAAGCATGGTCGGAGCGGGAACTGTTCAATTGGAATTGGCGGTGAGCACTTTAGACAACCCGGAACATACGGTTAAGGTGCTGTCGCCGATGTATTATTACCGCCACGTCGACGCTTATCAGAAAGTTGTTTTGTTTACCGAAGATGTTTTAATGAAAAAACACCAAGGAAAAATTTTCGAAATATCAGACGCTCAGAAAAACCAAAACGCGGAAATCGGGCGTATTAAGGAAGGGAAGGGGCAATTTAAAACGCTCTTAGCGCAAGATTTTCTTTCTTCGAGCGAAAATCAATTGAGTATCACAGGTATAGGCTTGAGTAGGGAATATGATGACGAAAAGTTTTTAGAACGAATCGCTGAAAACAATAACAAAAGCGCAACATCGGGAACATATCTACCATATTACGCTGAGTGGAGCGTTAACTGGACAGATGGTGAGGGAACAGCGGTTGTTGTGCCAGCTCGGTACACGCGTGCAAAACTATATAATCAAAGCGTTTCCCCCGAGCGCTTGGAGTGGAGTGGATGGTTGGATGACCAAGGCCAGGCGATCATGCCAACACTTCCAAATACAAAATATAAATTTTCGCTCGGAACTGCTGTACACCGCAACTTAAACAACAGGAGTCGATACATATATGCACAGCTACCCGACGATGAAAGTTGTGGGTTGACTTATATCAGTCACAATCTGTACTTCACGACAGGCGAGACACTTCCTAGTGGTCGTTTTATTCGTTTCCCGGCCTCTACACCTTCAAGTCGTATTGCAGCGCTGGGGCAGTTGGCGATGCATAGAGCAACTTTGCTGCAATGGGAGCCAACATGGACACTGATTGCTCCCAGCAATAATCCTCCTCACCAAACGAGTCATTACGCTGATTATGCATGCGTTTTTGATGGTCGACCTGGGCAAAAGATTTATATCGATACTCAATTTCAGAATCCGAATGGTGGCTCCGGCAATCTCGATCATTCCACCTATCAATATATTATCGGTCACGAGATGGGGCATCGCCAAGCGTGGGACGTGGGTGGCGTTATGTGCCAAAACTGTTCCAGTACCCCATTATGGTCAAATCAGAATACAGCCCACCCATGCAATTGTAAAAAATTCACTCAATATAATGATACTTGTTTTCAATATGTTAGCTACACGGGGAATCGGCAGCGAGAAGCCTACGCGAATTTTTATTCGGCAGCTCTGCGCAACGGCCGCACCGCAACTTGCAATTGGCGGTATTGGCGAAACATGTATAAAAAGAACCCTTCGGGAGGGGCGAGTTGGCAACCACTGGCACCGGTTCCATGGAATTGCGCCCAGAGAGAACGCTGGATGGCAACTTTTTGCAGCGCCGAGTCCATGACCAACAAAGCGACGAATCAGGATTGGATGTCGTTTTTTTGGAATGTATGGACTACTAGCACAAACCCGCTTTCCATTGCAGATATTAACGCTGTGTGGCATGACACTGTGCACGTGAATAACAACGTCGGGTATCAATGGAGTGCAGTGAATCCGAATGCACCATCGTTGGAGCGCAGTGCGCGCCTAAAATGGGGGCAATATGGTGGCAAGTACCTGAGTTTTATCGACGAAGGCTTTAACGCGCGTGTAAATTACTAACGCTCAGCAGACCGAAATGTGAGGCATATCGATGAACCGACACACAATCATTGCAATGGGCGTGCTGTTACTCGCGCTGTCTGGCTGCGCTAATCAGTCGTCCCAGGCGGATGACGTCGATACCAGCCCGGACAGTCTGGGCAGCGACAGTGGACCGCGCGAACCGGTGCCGCCGTTGCCCTCGGACAGCGACTCGGGATCAAAGCAAAAAGTGGATGCTAACGGAATTCCGGTGTTTGACGACTGCCCGGTGGCGCAGGAGAAAGACGCGTGCGCGGATGGATGGTGCCGGATTGAGCCAGGTACCTTTGTATATGGCACCCCCGAAGAGCCCGAGGTGCCGTGCAGCAGTAACTACGGAGAAGTGGTGCCGGTACAAGTCACGCTGACCCGGCCCTTTTTGATGCAGCAGCACGAGGTCACCCAGGCCCAATGGGAGGCGATGGGGTTTCCCAATCCCGCGCGGGACGTGCACCCCGACAAGCCCATCACTTGGATTACCTGGTTTGAGGCGCTCGCCTATTGCAACGCATTATCCGAAAAAGAAGGCCTGGACACCTGCTACGACTTGTCTGGGTGCCAGGGGGAGGTGGGCACCGGCTGTCCCACGGGAAACTGGTTTTACGATAACGGCTGTGTTGAAAAACACGACAACCACGACGAGTTTGTGCCCGGGCTCTACTTTGCCTTCGGCGAGGTGCACAAGTATCCCCGTCGCTACGACTGTCCCGGATACCGCCTGCCCACGGGTAGCGAGTGGCAGTATGCGGCGCGGGCGTGCACCTCGGCGGCCACCTACAACGGCGACATATCCCCAGAATTGAGGGTCACTAGCTGCAAACAGGAGCCTGTCCTCGACCCCATCGCCTGGCACTGCGGCAATGCCGATGCCCTGCATGTCGTCAAAACCCGCAAGCCGAATTTGTGGAATCTCTATGACATGCTGGGCAATGCCATGGAGTGGACCGATCATCAGGTCGGACTGTGGCTTGAGTACGATGAGGGAAAAACGGGTCCCCTCACCGATCCCATCGGCCACAGCGAAACCGCTCCCGATGGGGTGTATCATAAAGCCATCGCTGGCGGGTCGTTTCAGAGGGGTACCTGCCTCAACCGCCCCGCGTATCTGTTTCCGGATATAGCGTTGGGACGGTCATCATCCGTTGGTTTTCGCCCGGTGCGCACCCTCCTGCCGCCTGCATCCCCCAAGAAGGGCAAGTAACCGCTCAACGCTCCAACTATCTAAAATCATTTGATTTTAATGACTCGTAGCCGTTGGTGGGGCGACTTGCCCTGTGCCACTTGCCACAGCGACAGCCCCGCGGTGGTGCCGCCGTCGTTGCGGATGCAACGCTGCTACGACTGCCACCGGCAACAGCGCGCCAACACGGCTTGCAAAACCTGTCACCTCACCCA
>JALOAH010000060.1 GCA_023228865.1 Porticoccaceae bacterium
GACCTCTGAGGGGGATTTGCCTTTCATCAATAACCGGCCAGCTCGCACTCGGCGCTTTGCTGCCGCGTCCATCGCTGCTGCCATGCCACATCCTCCAAGTAGAAAAGATGTGGCAATTATACCGTGGCGGCTGAATATATGTCATGTGGTTATGTAATTCTCAATAGTTGCAATGCTTCCAGACATTCGATTGCTGTTATAAATTTTTCCCGCACCTTGCTCTTTTCTTTGCCGCGCTCTTGCTCCATAGTGTCGAGCTGTTGCCATTGCTGAAAACTTATTGGCGAATTCTTTAGTAAATTTTTAATACCAGAAAAACCGAGTTTTTCATCAAGGTCTTGGTTCGCTAAATCTGCCATCAGGGTGGCCACAGTTTCCTGTGCACAGGGTTTGTTTGTTCCTATAATTCCTGTGGGACCGCGCTTTATCCATCCCGCAGTGTAGAGATTTCTCTCGCCAGCGACTTTCCCGAAAGTGTTTGGGTAGGTGGATTTCCGTTGGTCAAAATTGATTCCTGGAATACTGTGACCCCGATAGCCAATGCTGAAAAATACCGCGCCACAAGGCAGTATTTCACTGTCATCACTTTGCGTTGCCTGCTGCTGGTAAGCCGCTCCTGAAAGCGCATTTTTTGCCAGCCTAATGGCGAGGACATGGTCATCGCCTATCACTTCTAAGGGGTTTTTGAGAAAGTGAAAAATCAGTTTCTTTTGTGCGTCTTTTGGTTTTTTATCGGCATAACCGCATAAAAGCTCAATATTTTTTGCCGCAATAAAATTTTTCTTGTCGGCGATTTCCTCGGCGCTTGCCGGATTTAACTCCATATCCTCTTGATTGACGATGACATCGACGCCATCTATTTCTCCCAATTCACGCAATTCCTGGTTAGTAAACTTGGCTTGAGCGGGGCCGCGACGGCCAATAACATGAATTTCTTCGATATGACTTGCGCTGAGAATTTTGATCGCCTGGGATGTAATATCACTGGCCGCGAGCTCAGGCACTGGCTTGGCGAGAATCCTGGCTACATCAATGGAAACATTGCCATGACCTATAATGGCGACAGCTTTGCATGACAGGTCTACAGCCAGGTTTTGAAAATCCGGGTGGCCGTTATACCAGCCGACAAATTCTGTGGCGGTATAACATCCCTTGAGATTTTCTCCGGGGATTCCCGGTTTTCTGCCCAGGCTGGCGCCGTGGCAGAGGATCACAGCGTGATAATTTTCCTGCAAGTCTGCAATGGTGATATCTTTGCCTACTTCCACATTGCCATAAAAGTGGAAACCGGTTTTTTGTGCAGTTTTTTCAAACATACGTGCAGAGAGTTTGAGTTTTTGGTGATCTGGAGCCACGCCATAGCGTACCAGGCCAAAGGGTGCGGAAAGCTTCTCAAACATATCCACTTGAATATCATTGTTAAGCAGCTCTTCTGCGGCATAAAATCCACTCGGGCCTGAACCAACGATAGCCACTTTTTTTTTCTTTTGGTCACCACACATAGAAACATTATTCTCTTTTTAATTGACAGCGATAGCTGTCTCGGTTTGTTTGAAAATTCCTGAAAAAATACTGATAGTCACTGTAGTTGAAAATTTTTACAGACCAAGGGATTTTCTTTTTTCTTCAGCAGTGGGCAATGGTTCTTGTTTGCTGTTAATCACCGGCAGTGTTGGCGCCCTCTGGGCATTAATTGCAACCCATTCCATCAGCTCTTCTTCCATATCGTATATTGACTTGATGGCCTGAACCGGGCATGCGGGTACGCAGGCGGAACAGTCAATACATTCATTGGGGTCTATGTAAAGCATATCGTCGTCGCCGTGAAAACAATCGACCGGACAGGTGGCCACACAGTCGGTAAAGCGGCAGCGTTGGCAATTGCCTGTTACAACATGGGTCATTGATTACCTCCAAATCAAAATTCTGAAAAGTGTTGCATTGCCGGTTTATCGGCAAAATAGCTACCAACCAGTTTTCCAAATTCGCCAAATCCTGGGGTTTTGGTGAATTCTGTATGATCATTCACTGATTGCCATTGAATCAATAAAAGAAAAGTGTCAGGGCTCTCAATGCCCCTATGAATTTTTACATCGATGGCGCCAGTTGCTGCAGATAGGATGCGTTTTCCTTGGGCCATTGCCGCCATAAATTCCTGAGTATTTTCTGGTTTAATGTTGATAAGTACATGTTCTGTGACCATGGGATTATCCTGTTTTTTGCAGTAGGTTATTTTTTTCGATTAATTCCACCAGTTTGAATTTCTGTGGCCGCCCGGTGGCTGTGGTGGGAATATCGCCTTCTTTCATGAAAAGATAATATTTGGGTACTTTAAATTTTGCCAGATTCTCAGCACAGTACTGTTTTACCGCTTCGGCATCTGGGGGTGTTGTTGCCGAGCTGATGATACAGGCGCAGCCTACTTCCCCCATTTTTGGGTCGGGGAGACCCACGACAACAGCCTGCTTTATCTGTGGATGTTTGTTGAGAGTGTTTTCAATTTCTGTTGGCATCACCATCTCTCCGCCGCACCTGTAAGTTTCCTTGATGCGGCCGGTAAGTTTTAGATAGCCCTCAGCGCTGATGGTGCCGACATCGCCAGTGTGTAACCAACCCTCTGAGTCTATGGCTGCGCTGGTTTCTTCCGGTTTTTTGTAATAGCCTTTGGTGACGATGAGTCCTTTAACCACCAGTTCTCCCGGTTGTCCATAGGGTAATGTTTTACCGGTTGCGGGATCTATTGCCTTGTAGATGGCGAGAACGCCATTGAGGCTGGGATCTCCTGCCGCGCCGGCATTTTTCAGCTTGCCATTGGTGGTGAGGAGAAAATTGTCATCGCCCTCGGGAAAGGTGCAGGTGGTTGATGCGGTGGTTTCAGACATGCCGTAGGCGGTAATGATTTCCCTGGCACCGAGAATATCTCGTATTTCCTGCCATATTTCCGGGGGCGAATGACCGCCGGAGTTGAACATGATTACCAGGCTGGAGCCGTCGAAACCTCTGGTTTTGGCAATTTCCAGTAGTTTTTGCGTCATCACTGGCACGGCAATCATTTCTGTGACCCGGTATTTCTCAGCGTCGCCGAGCATTTTTTCTGGTTCAAAACAAAGATGGGGAATGATGGCGCCGCCGACAAAAGTGCTGGCGACCATGCATTCGACATAACCAAAGACATGGTACATGGGCAGGGAAAACAAAATCCGCCAGTCTTCCTGAAAAGCGCTGGTGTAGGCTGAGGCGTAGGCGGCGCGAAGAATCATGTCGTGCTCAAGCATCACACCTTTTGGTGTGCCTGTGGTGCCGGAGGTATAAATAATGTCGGAATTGCTGTGTGCCAGGTCGAGCTTTTCGATACCGGCCAGGTTTTCAAAGTCGCTTTCTTCTCCCAGTTTTTCGAGAGCTTTGAGTTCGAAAAAATCCCTGTTTTTCTTTCCAGTAGGAAATACAGCAATATGCTCTATTTGGGCGAATTTTTTGCCGGGCTGATTTTTCTGCCATTCAGGCATCAATATATCCAGATCGTCAAGGTAGTTGCGATCGGTAAACTGATCCATGGTAATCAGCATGCGGGCATCGGATTGTTGAAAAATATAAGACAGCTCCTGTCGTTTCAGTAGGTAATTGATGGGAACGGCCACGGCGCCAGTCCGTGCGATGGCAAATTTTAGCGCGACATATTCAGGGTAGTTGGCCATTATGATAGCGATGTGGTCACCAGGCCTGATCCCTAGATGAAGCAATCCAGCTGCCATGCGTCTGGATATATCCCTTAACTCAGTGTAGCTATAGGTGTTACCTTCGCTGATGATGAAGGGTTTGTCGCCGTAGCGATCGCACACGGCGTCGAGATGTTGAGCCAGTGTTCGTGGTTGCCAGGATCGAAATTGCTTCTCCAGATTGCGGCGCCTGGTTTCCGGATCGGGAATCTTGGCGCTGGTTTTTGCGGATGAAATTGTGACCATATTATTCTCTGTGTTGACAAAAACAAACATTTGTTATAGTTTAATTGGGGCTTGCAA
This sequence comes from Porticoccaceae bacterium, assembly GCA_023228865.1. The sequence continues at coordinate 4,020 of JALOAH010000060.1, forward strand.
TCATGTCAATAAACATCATCATCGTTGCCGATCTGGATTGCGATTTTTTTCAAAAATAAGAGGTTTTAGAGGCACTATGGATTTCCAATTTACCGATGAACAAAGAATCTGGCGGGATATGCTCAATAACTTCATGGAGAAAGAAGTTGGCAGGGAGTACACCAGAGAGCATGATCAATCCAGGGTGTTTCCCCATGAGGTCTACAAAAAAATGGCGGATCAGGGCTGGCTCGGGCTGCTGGCTCCCGAAGACATGGGTGGCATGGCCTGCGATCCGGTGATGTTCGCAATTTTTTGTGAGGCCATCGGCAAATATAGTCTGGATACAGCAGCCTGCATTATGACCTCCATGTTTACCGCGCTCAATATCATCCACCACGGCACGGAAGAGCAAAAACAGCGCTATATTCCCGCCTATATGCGCGGCGAGCAAAAATTCGCCATCTCCATCAGCGAGCCCCAGTCCGGTTCCGACGCTGCTGCGGCGCGTACCAAGGCGACCCTGGATGGCGATGAGTGGGTGCTTAATGGCAACAAAGTTTGGTGTTCCGGCGCCCATCTTCCGGATACGCTTATTATCCTTCTGGCGCGAACCAGCCCTGATCGTTACAACGGCCTCAGCCTTTTTCTGGTGCCCAACGACACTCCAGGGCTGGACATCAAAAAAATGGACACCATTGTCCGCAAAAGCCTGGGCACCACAGAATTCTTCCTTGATGACGTGCGTATTCCCAAAGCCAATTTGCTCGGTGAAGTCGGCAAGGCCTGGCAATACATTGGCGAGCACCTGGAGCTGGAGCGTCTCAGTATCGCCGCATCTCAGGTGGGCAATGCCCAGACGGCTCTTGACGACACCATCAATTACACCAAAAGCCGCGATGCCTTTGGCAAGCCGCTGTCCAGCTTTCAGGTTCTAAAACACCGTATGGCGGAGAACGCCATTGAAATCGAAGCTGCGCGCTGGATGGTTTACGCTGCCGCCACCAAAATTGCCCGCGGTGAAAGAGCCGTCAAGGAAGTTTCCATGGCCAAGGTTTTTGCTGCCGACGTGTTATTCAAAACTGCTTTTAACGGCATGCAGGCGCTGGGCGGTTATGCACAGTTACCCGAATACGATATGGAACGCTATTTCCGCGAAGCCAAACACGGCATGGTGGGTGGAGGTACTCGGGAAATCCAGTGCAGTATTATTGCCAAAGAGCTGGGTATTTAAGAGCCCGTTAATCCAGCGACTAACACTGACTCTCCTTCCAGGCTGGTTGGCAACCACAGCCAGCCTGACTTTTTCGTCGCCAGAGAGTCCGGCGCAAAGCATCAAACCTTTTAGGTCGTAACCCCTCCTTGGTGTAAAATGCCGCTTTTGGTTTGTTGAAGCGGTTATGTCTGAGAAAAAAGTTCCAAGTGTAGGCTTTATCAGCCTAGGTTGCCCCAAGGCGTTGGTGGATTCAGAGCGCATTCTCTCCCAGTTGCGCCTTGACGGTTACGATGTAGTGCCCAGCTACGAAGACGCCGATGTGGTGGTCGTCAACACCTGCGGCTTTCTCGACAGCGCCAAGCAGGAATCCTTGGATGCCATTGGCGAGGCCATGGCGGAAAATGGCCGGGTTATTGTCACCGGCTGCATGGGCAATGAAGAGGAGCGCATTCGCCAGGCTCATCCCGGCGTGCTTTCGGTGACGGGTCCCCACCAATACGAAGCTGTAGTGGGCGCCGTTCACGACTGGGTGCCGGTGACAAAGCGCCACGATCCCTTTGTCGATCTGGTTCCCCCCAGTGAAGTCAAACTGACGCCACGCCACTACTCCTACCTGAAAATTTCCGAAGGCTGCAACCACCGTTGCAGTTTCTGCATTATTCCCTCCATTCGCGGCGACCTGGTCAGTCGTCCCATTGGCGAGGTGATGGACGAGGCGGAGCTTCTGGTAAAAGGCGGCACCAAAGAATTACTGGTGATCTCCCAGGACACCAGTGCCTACGGTATCGACACCAAATTCCGCACCGGCTTCTGGCAGGGTCGCCCCCTCAAAACCCATATGCAACAACTGTGCGAAGCCCTCGGCGAGCTCGGTGTATGGGTGCGTCTGCACTACGTGTATCCCTATCCCCACGTGGACAACGTGCTGCCGCTGATGGCGGAGGGCAAAATCCTGCCCTACCTGGACATTCCCTTCCAGCATGCCCACCCGGACGTGCTGCGCGCCATGAAACGCCCGGCCAATGAAGAGAAAGTGTTGCAGCGCATTCAAAAATGGCGGGAAATCTGCCCCGATCTGACCATTCGCAGCACTTTTATCACCGGCTTTCCCGGCGAGACCGAAGCCCATTTCCAGTACCTGCTCGACTGGCTGCAAGACGCCCAGCTCGACCGCGTCGGCTGTTTTAAATACGAAGCTGTCGAGGGCGCCCCTGCCAATGAGTTGCCTGGTGCCGTGCCCGAAGAAGTGAAGCAGGAACGCTGGGAACGCTTTATGGAAACCCAGCAGGCCATCAGCACCGCCCGCTTGGAGGCCAAAATTGGCAAAACCGTGGAAGTGATTATCGACGAAGTGGTGGCAGAGGGTGCCGTGGGTCGCACCACGGCTGACGCCCCGGAAATTGACGGCCAGATTTTCCTCGACGATCAGACTCACCTCAACCCCGGCGATATTGTTCAGGCGGTGGTGGAAGATGCCGATGAGTATGATTTGTGGGGTGTCTTGGTTTCCTAACTGCCGAGTCCCGCCGAGGAAATCTATATTTGTAGTAATTTGTATAATTTTTTTGGTGTGCAAAAGCCGCCTTGTCTTTCTGAGATTAAGAAATTTCTCCAAGCTTTGCCATTACGTTTTAAGCTTTTGTTCAGAATTATTATTGTTTCTTTGTCAACTTTGAAGTTTTTCAATTGCTGCGATTTTCTCTTATCTTTTACTCTGCAAAGAGACAAGGTCATTTTTTTAGTATTTCCCCATTTAAATTTCTTTGGTTCAGGTAAATACTCGGCGAAATATATGCCGTCAAAAATAAATTCTTCAGGGTTATTTAATTTATTCACTCTTATATTGATAACAAGTAGTCCATCTACTGCTGCCAACGATTTTTTTACTTTTTTGTAGGCTTCATCATCCCAGTCGTATGATTCTATAAGATAATCCCAATTTAAGCCAAGATCAATTTTCTCATGGTTTTCTAGGCATTCCTCAACTGATTCTTTACTTGGGGCATCCTCTATTTCCTCCCAGAAGCAAAAAGCAATATCTCTTGGAATACTTTTTGTGGTGATTAGATCAGAAAGATGTGCTAGAGAATTATTTCGATGAGTAAGTCTCCATTTTGACTCTAGTTCGATCCACAGTTCTTTACTGAAGCTTCTGGTGTCTACAGAACGTGGGTTATTCCACAAAGTTTTAAACCATTTTTTTGCTTTGTCTACTGTTTCTCTTTGTGTGGTGTAAATTCCCGCTTCGATTGTTCCTTGGCTATCTGTGTTCACCTGGCCTAAGCCATTAGGGGTGGCGTTCGCTGAAGTAATCAGAAGATTTTGGTCAAAAATGTATATCTTCGCGTGTAAGTTGGGGATGGATCTGATAAAAACCTTCTTGTTTTCGCAGAGCGCCTGTAATGTTAAAGGATTGCAGGATGGTGACGTAGCATCACATATAAGGTGCAGGCTGGAAATCTTTTTGAAGTCTAAGAGATTTTCAATATTTGAAACATAGGGGCTTGCGATTAGCGCTTCCTGTATTCCTTCTTTGGATACTTTCCTGAGTATCTCGCCGATTTCATTTCTTTTTTCAACGGTGTCAAAAATTAATTCCATGTTAAAGTCCTCCGGACAAGTTACAGTTACAGATAGATCGAATTAATAGCATCTGAAATAGTTCGAAATTCCCTTCTAAGATTGCTGGGGTTTAGTACCTCCACCTGATCCCCCCACCCCAAAAGCCATTCCCGCAACTGCGCCGTATCCTGCACCGTCGCCCGCAGTTCAAACCAGTCCTCGTCACCCTCGCAAACCGTCAACTTCTGATCGTCGCTTAAAGGTGTTTCCGCGAGGATAGTGGCGGCATCCCGATAAAAATACGCCACCAGTTGAATATCCTCCCCCAGTGACCAGTCGAAGTGGCCGGCGCGGATGTGTTCGTCCAGGCTGAAGCCGTCTGGCACCTGGGTAGGGGTTTCCAGCAGTTGCGCCGCACGGAAACGGTGTAGGGCAAAATGCCGGGGTTCGACATAGTCCCACAGTGTCGCCACCAGATAGATGACATTGCCCCGGTATACCAGTCCCAGCGGGTTGAACAGGTATTCCGCCGCTTCCCGCCCTGGTGCTTGGTAGTTGCCGGTAAATTGTTTGCTGGTGAACAGGGCGTCCTGCACTCTGTGCAATACATTCTGGTCGATGAGGGGCGCCTTCAGCAGTTGACCTCTGGGCAGGGCGCGCACCCGCAGCGGCCACTGGCGATAGCTGTCGTTGTCGGTGCTGTCCAGCACCGTGCTGGCGGCATTGAAATAGGGTTCCAGCGGCGCCAGTACGCCATCGGGCAGCTGCGGGCGCAGGTATTGTTCTCCCAGCTTGAATGCCAGTGCCACAGCCGGATCCATTGCCGGCAGTTGCAGCAGTGGCGCATCCGTTTTCCAGAACCAGCCGGTGGCGTCCTTGCTGCCGTCATTGCCCAGTTCCGGCAGGGCGGCGGCGAGTTCTTTGAGGTTGCGCTGTATGGTGCGTTGCGTGACCTTGTATCCCCGCTCGGCCAGCCTGTCGCGCAGGTCGAGAGTGCCAATGCGTCTGGGCGCCTTGGGGATGCATTGTAAAAGAATGAGTTTTTGTAACCAGGCTGACATTTGTCGATGGCGACAGGCTGCGTCGCGATCCCTCCCTTGGTGACTGTTGTTCTCCTGTGAGATCGCTAGGATATATCAGGAAATTACACACTGACAGGATAAATGTAATGAAAGCGATGTTAGTTATTGGCGAAGTCACTTTGCCATTGGGTGGGGCTGCTCTGGTGGCGGTTTTAAATGAGTTAATAAAGATGAATGCTGATGAAAAAGTTTCTCCCGCCTGGGATCAGGTGCTGGCCACTTTGGCGGAACATCCAGACCCGGCTTTTAGGCGTATGGTCTGTGGTGCAACGTCCGTTCCTCTTTCCGTATTGACGCAACTGGCAAGTGATCGGGAAATATCGGTAATACATGCCTTGATCGAAGATAGTGACGACTGGGATCTTTTGGAGGCTGAAGATCGCAAGGCACAGAGGCTGGAACACTCTACCCAGATTCTGTCATTCGTCCCGGAGTACACTGTCAGGCGTTGGCTTTCCTGGCCTTGTTTGCAACTTCAGCTGGCATTGGCAAATAACATGGGGAAATTCAGTGCTGCTTGCGAGATGTTGATTGCGGATACGCTGGTGAAGCATCCAAGTTACAAAGTCCGTGAAGTGATTGCCAATGACGGCGGGATTTCCAGAGATTATCACGAAATCCTTGTCGGGGATGAAGATCCGCATGTTAGCGCGATGGCAGCACAGACTTTGGTATTTATGGCCGACATGATGGATTCTTGGGATAGCGACGACAGTGAAGACGAAGATGAAGACTGAAGGTGTTGGGAGTGTAGGCGATACGATACCCATGAGTTGTTGCATTCATATTGTGGGCTTGGGTGAAGCAGGCCGCTCTGTTACTGACCATATGCACGCCACCAGCAATCTTGCCTGTATCGAATTATTTCACCTGAAGCCCGGCGAATATCAGTGCGACAAACAGTTTTTAAAAAGCGACATGCTTTTTATTGTGGTAGATCCGTTCATCGAAAATGACAGGCAGTATGCCACTGAACTTGCAACGTCAGCAAAAATCAAAGGCATACTGACGTTAGTCATTTGTTGTCCTAAAAAGCCTGCTGCCTCTGTTGGCGATGGCGTATGGCAAGCGCTGGATGCTTTAAAGGACAGCGTCGATGCTTTGTTTGTCGTGGTCGCAGAGCAAAGTCCTCACCCCGACACCGAAAAATCCAAAGAGCAGATCAGCTCGCGTATGAATCTCGATTGCCAGACCATTGTCCATTCGCTCACCGGTCTTTTTGCTCATAAGGGCATGATCGCTATCGATTTCGAGGATATTCGAGCAATTTTTGAAGATTCCGGCTATGCCGCCCTCGGCATTGGTCATGGTTGGGGTGAGGCCTCTGGAGCTGACGCCGCTGGCCGAGCCATAAATAGCCTGACCCGCAAAGGCATTGATGTGACGAAGTCTCAAGGAGTGTCGATCACTATTTCAGCGCATCCCCGACATTGTTCTCTAGACCTCTTTTCAAGGGTTATGGATGTTTGTGAAGCCGTTCTGGCGGATGATTGTAAGGTGGTCGCAGGAACTTACCTGGAATCTATAAGGTTGGATGACAAAGTCAGTGTTTACCTTTTGGCGACTGGTTTGAGTAAGGCCTTACTGTAGTAACCATTCCTGCTAACTGAGCCAAGGTAACCGTTATTTTGGTCGGCGTTTTCAGTCTGTTTGCCGGATACCCAGGCATTCTGCTGATTGACTCAACAAGCTGCGCGTGGCTTGCCGAATGATCAAGATGGGGCTGCAAATAGTGACAAAAGGGCGTTTATTCTTCCTATGCTCTGCTCCATTCCAGAGTCCATCAATCGATATCGCGGATCGCAGCTTTAGTGAGCTCGGGGCGCGCCACGCCTGAGTTGCGGATTTGCTCACACAGGCAGACGATCCCCGCCGATGGCTTCGATTGGGAATAGCCCGCTGACTGTAATCTTGGTATGATATTGCAAACAAACGGTTGTTTTGTTACTCTGCGCTTTGGTAGTAGAAATTAGCTGCGCGTTCTTGTGGCGTCTGGTTAGTGTGCCGGCAGTGGTTGTTGCTGTCGGGTGGTCGGTCTTTCGAGCAGAAACATCTGCCTACTCGACTGGGTATCGGATCAACTGTGTCGCGTGGTTCCGAACAAGAACAGGTAATGCAGGCCTAGTGGCTGTACTCCGCGACATGGGCTAACTCTGGGTTCCTGCGAAATATTCGGCGCCAAGCCAGTGAAATAAAACGAAATAAGAGGAAAGTTGAAATGACAACGAAAGTAGACTTCGACGCTGTCGTCATTGGTGCGGGCTTGACCGGACTGTACCAAACCTACCGACTCCGCGAGATGGGTTATCGCGTATTGGGGGTTGAGGGGTCTGACAACATTGGCGGTGTTTGGCATCATAACCGTTATCCGGGGGCGCGAATCGATTCGGAGAGCGAAGTCTACGGCTACTTCTGGAACGAGCAGCTGATGCAGGAGTGGAACTGGTCCGAGCGTTTTGCCGCGCAGCCCGAAGTTTTGGAATACATCCATCGCGCCGCCGAGATTATGGATATCCGCAAGGATTACATCTTTAACGCCAGAGTTAATAAGGCTGTGTTCGACGACGACAACAATTTCTGGACGCTTGAGTTCCAGCAACCGGATCGTGCGCCGGTGACGGCACGCTTTGTTTTCTCGGCGCTTGGACCCCTGTCAATGCCCCAGATGCCCAACGTGCCTGGTATCAACACCTTCAAGGGGGAGAGCTACCACACGGCCACCTGGCCGCGGGATCCCAATGGCTTTGGCCCGGCCAAATTGGACTTTTCCAACAAGCGCGTGGCAGTCATAGGCGTGGGATCGACCGGCGTGCAGGTGATTCAGGAAATGGGCAAAATGGCCAAGCAGCTGACGGTGTTCCTGCGTTCGCCGAATTGGTGCACCCCCCTGGGCAACGGACCCATGACCCAGGAGCGGATGGACTATATCAAATCCCACTACAACGAATTCACCGCCAAATGCGATGCGTCCCTCGCGGGCTTCCCCCACGAATTCATTCCGAAAAACCTCTTCGATGTTCCGAAAGAGGAACGCGATGCCAAGCTGGAAGAGCTGTACAAAGGCCCCGGCTTCTCGCTGTGGCTCGGCGTGTTTCAGGATGCCCTGTCAGACCCTGAAGCCAATAAATATGTGTCGGATTTTGTCGCGCAAAAAATCCGCGAACGGGTCAAGGATCCCCGTATCGCTGAATTGCTGATACCCAAGGATCATGGTTTCGGGATGAAACGGGTGCCTTTGGAGACGAGCTATTACGAGGTCTACAATCAGGAGAATGTTTCGGTTGTCGATCTGAACACCACACCGATTACCGAGATTGCTCCCACTGGCATACAGACCACCGATGCCTTGCATGAATTCGACGTTATCATTTACGCCACAGGCTTTGACGCAGTCAAGGGGTCCTGGAACCACATTGAGATTCGCGGCTCCGGCGGTGTTGTCCTTAAAGACGAATGGGATAAAGGCGTTACCACCTACATGGGTATGCAGTGCCCGGGGTTCCCCAATTTTTTCCTGCTGGTCGGGCCACAGAGTGGCGCCACCTTCTGCAATATTCCGCGCTGTTCCGCTCTTGCTGTCGACTGGCTGAGCGACATGATGGCTGATGCGAAGGAATCCGGGATACAGCGCATTGAACCGGAAATCGAAGCGGCGGAAAGTTATACGCTCTATTGCTCCAAGCTGATGGGTAAGCTGCTGCTGGGGCAGACCAACTCATGGTTCACCGGGATCAACAAGAATATCGAGGGTCGCGATAAGCGCGAAGTACTATTGTTCGTTGGCGGCAATCCCAGATTCCGGGAGTACTGTGACGAGGTGCGCGAACAGGGCTACAAGGGCTTTGTGATGTCCTAATTCTGCGGGCTGAGTAATTCAAATAAGAACCTGATTCAAATAAGAAGGAGTAAAACAGATGACTCGACTTTCAGGCAAGACGGCGGTGGTGACCGGAGGCGGGCGCGGCTTGGGTTCTGCCATTTCAACGGCATTGGCAGCAGAAGGGGCGCACGTGGTGGTGGTTGACAGGAACAGGGAGGCCGCCGATGACATGGTTGCTGAAATCAAGGCCGCCGGTGGTTCCGCCTCTGCCGAGATCCTCGACATCAGCGACCGTGAGACGGTCACAGCCTTTGGCGGTCGCATGTTGGCGCAACACGGCAAGGTCGACGTTCTGGTCAACAATGCGGGCATTGCGCCCCGCATCAGACCACAGGATGCCGATCAGGCGGAAAAGTGGGATCAGGTCATTAACGTGAACCTCACTGCACAGTGGGACATCACCGTTGCCCTGTTGCCCGCACTGCAGCACCCTGGCGCCAGCGTGATCTTCGTCTCGTCGATTGCCGGTTTCACAGCGCCGAGATCAAGCGCCGCCTACGGCGCCACTAAGGCTGCCGTCCGTTCCCTGGTTCAGTATTTTTCCCGCACACTTGGACCCACGGGGGGGCGAGCCAATGGACTAGCGCCTGGCAGGATCAAGAGCGACTTGATGACGGTCACCGGCGAGGCGGGCGAAAAATTCCTGCAACGGGTACCGCTGGGCCGTGTTGGCGAGACCCATGAGATTGCCGGCCCTGTCGTGTTCCTTGCCTCCGACATGTCGTCCTATGTGACAGGGGTTACGATCCCAGTCGATGGCGGTTATCTGGCGCTGTGATCGACGTCATCCGCCCCGCGACAATGGATAACCTGCAACGACATTTGATTAGGGTCGCCAGTCCGCAGCAATAGCAATTAGTAAGAGGCACATGATGTTGACCGAAATTCAGCCGTTTCAGCCCGCAGATCTTGGTCAGATTGGTAGTGGCCTAAACCGACCGGAATGCGTTCTCGCGGCGCCAGACGGATCCCTTTATACTGGCGATTGGACATTGGGGATCGCACGGATCGCGCCCGATGGCACCACCAGCTCCGCTGTGGAGGCCGACTTGATTGGCCAGGGCTTTCGGCCAAACGGCATAGCGCTGACCGCAGAAGGCGATTTTTTGTTCGCCAATATGGGCAGGGCGGGGGGCGTCTGGCTGGTCGGCTCCCGGGGCGAAGTTCGCCCGTTTGCAACAGAGCTTGCAGGCCGCCCGATTCCGCGCACCAATTTTGTACTGGTCGACGGCGACCGGGTCTGGATCACCATCAGTTCGACATCGCGCAAGCACGAGCACTTCACCGCCGAAGAGAATACCGGCCAGATTCTGTTGGTGCAGGATGGCAAGGTCACCCTTGCAGCAGACGGGCTGAACTGGACTAACGAAGTACGCATCTCTCCCGACGGTAAGCACCTTTTCGTCAATGAAACCTTTGCCTGCCGCACCACGCGCTATGACCTGGCGGCAGACGGCATGTTAAGTAATCCCTTCCGCCTCACCTACCCGACAGACACTTACCCGGACGGCATGGCCTTTGATGCGGAAGGTGCGCTATGGATAGCCTGTGTTATCTCCAACCGATTGATCCGAGTGGCGCCGGATTTGACCTGGACTGTATTGTTTGAAGACATAGATCCCGGTGAGTTAGGCAGCATTGCTTCAGTTTATGGGAAGGGTTGCCTGACCTGGGAGAGCATCGCGCAAAGCCGTGGATCTCGTGTGTCAAACCTCTCGAGTCTCGCTTTTGGTGGGCCGGATCTGAAGACCATCTATTTGGGCGGTCTGGGCATTGACGCAGTGCAGGTATTGCAGTCGCCGGTAGCTGGAATGCCAATGGCGCATTGGCGATAACAGCGTTTCGCCTCCGCCAGAGGGGGTAGGTTTAGGAGCTTGCTGATCCAATCGATTCTCAGCTGATCCGAGTACTCAGGCTCTTGCGAAGTACAATGTTAATTATCACTTCTTTGGGTCGAGATGACCTTGCCTTTTTCAGGATTTCTTGGTCAACACCATTCTTCAACGCTTTTCGGTATGGTTGATGGGCGCCGGGGCTTGGCTGTCACTGTAGCCTGGTTTTGCCTGCAGAATCTCGAGCATAAAGTTTGCGAGAAAATTCTACTTTTGGCTTCAGTTGTTTTTCGGCAAGACTGTCCATCCTTAAGATGCTCGTTATTCTTATACAAATCTGTATAGCTCGCTGAATCATTGGCACATAATTTTGTTTTTGTGAATTTTTAACCTTTTGATTTATTTTGTAAAAAATGATTTTTTTAACCCTGTTGCAGAAATTTTTTCTGTTCAGGTGTTTTTTCTTGCAAAATTTTCGCTAAAGGTATACAAATACATATACAAATATGTATAGGTTTGGCGGAATGAAAAGGGTCAGCTCTGAAGCAAGTCAGCAAATGGCAGCGAAAGTAGTGCCGGATGTGGTGGCGAATGAAAAATTTTTTCCTATCAGTGCCGTTTCTGAGGCGACCGGTGTGCCGACGGTTACCCTGAGGGCGTGGGAGCGCCGTTATGAGTTTTTGGTGCCCCACAGAACCCCCAAGGGTCACCGTCTTTACAGTGTTGATCAGATCGCCATGATTCGCCGGGTGACGGCATTGATTGATTCCGGTATTCCCGTAAGCCGGGTGGGTGATCTCCTCAAGGGCGAAAGCCAGACTTTTCAGGATACGCCGTCTTCTTCCGGCGATAATTGGCAGCAGTTTCAAGACGCCATGATGGTAGCGGTGTGTGAATTTAATGAAAGCCGTCTCGATGAAATTTATGAGGATGTGCTGTCGCGCTTTTCCGACGCCAGAGTTACGGAAAAGCTGATTATTCCTCTGCTTCACCGCCTCGGCGTCAACTGGGCTTGCGGCGCCACTGGCGTGGCGGAGGAGCATTTTTTCAGCCTCTATCTGCGCAACAAACTGGGCTCCCGCTGGCACCACGGCAGTTATTCGCGCATTGGTCGCCGCCTGGTGGTGGCCTGTCTTCCCGGTGATCGCCACGAATACGGGCTGCTGTTCTTTTCCCTTGTGGCGAGGTCGAGAGGCTTTGATCCCATCATGCTGGGCGCTGATATGCCGCTTGGGGAATTGCCGAAAGTGGTCAACAAGACCAGAGCTGCTGCAGTTGTGCTGTCGAGCACATTGGAACCCGGTTGGCAGGTGGTTGAACGGGATCTGAAGAACCTCTGCAAAACCGTGGATGTTCCTGTATTTATCGGTGGCAGCGGTATTGTGGCCATTGAAAAGGCGTTGGCGGCAGTGGGTGCCGTGACCGTGGGCGCTGTCCTCATCGACGGGGTTGAAACCATTCACAGACAGCTTAACGGCAGGCTTTGATATGAGCGCTTTTATGTCTTTAATGACGGAAATTACCGAAAAAGGTTTGCTGCCGGACAGGATCACCCGCGTTGGTATTCGCAAATTGCTCAATCAACGCTTGCAGTCCCTTCCCACGGGAAATGGTGATGAACTTGTCGCCTATCAGCGCCAGCTTATCGATGCCATGGCCGGTTCGCCCATTGCCCTGTGTACCCGAGAAGCCAATGAGCAGCACTATGAGCTGCCTCCAACCTACTTCGATCTTGTTCTTGGCGAGCACAAAAAATACAGCAGTTGTTACTGGGCCGATAACTGTGACAGCCTGGCAAATGCTGAGGCGGATGCCCTGCGCATCACTTGCGAAAGAGCGGGGTTGGAAGACGGTCAGACCATTCTCGAACTGGGTTGTGGCTGGGGTTCCCTGAGCCTGTGGATGGCGGCACAGTATCCCAAATCCACGATTGTGTCGGTGTCCAACTCCACGTCCCAGAAAAGCTGGATAGACGTTCAGGCTTCGGCGCAGGGATTAGGCAACCTCAGCGTGATGACGGCGGACATGAACAGTTTTGATTGCCACGGTGGTTTTGATCGGATTGTTTCCGTGGAAATGTTTGAGCATATGCGCAATTGGCAAGCGCTGTTTGCCAAAGTGGCTTCCTGGCTTGGCGCTGACGGCAGATTTTTTATGCATGTTTTTTGTCACCGCCGCGCCCCCTATTTTTTTGAACAGGACGGCGACAACGACTGGATGAGCCGTTACTTTTTCAGCGGCGGTTTAATGCCATCCTACGACTTGCCATTGTCTTTTCAGACTAAGCTAGTGCTGGAAAATCGCTGGCGCTGGAATGGCAATCACTATGGCGACACCCTCAAGGCCTGGCTTGATCGCCACGATCAGTACAGGGAAGAAATACTCAGAATTTTTGCCGATGTTTATGGCGACGAAGCGCAGCGCTGGTATGTGCGCTGGCGGCTGTTTTACCTGGCCTGTGAAGAGCTGTTTCGCTACAACGGCGGCGAGGAGTGGTTTGTCGGTCACTATCTGTTCAGCAAAGGTGGTAACCGCCATGGCACAGGTGGCGGCCGCCATGGTTAAACTGTGGAATTTTATTCAGTTCCAGATCTGCTGGTTCGCCCTGGTGCTGTCGGTGGCAAACGCCACGCCCTGGCTGGGTATTGCCATTGCCGGTGCGCTGCTGGCTCTGCACTGCTGGCGTTTCGCCATGCCCGGGGAGTGGCAGTTGTTGGCGGTGGTGGGCTTGCTGGGCTGGCTGTGGGAGTCGCTGCTTCAGACCACGGGGTTAATGAACTATGCCGGTGAAAAATACTGGGCGCCGTTGGCGCCACTGTGGCTGGCCATGCTGTGGATTAATTTTGCCGCCACCCTCAATCATTCCATGGCCTGGCTCAAGGGGCAGTGGTTTTATGCCCTGTTGCTCGGCGCCAGTGGCGCTCCCCTGGCTTTTTGGGCGGGGGTTAAACTGGGTGCCGCCAGCTTTGGTGAGGAGTTGCTCGCCCTGGTAGTGATCTCTCTGGGGTGGGCGCTGTTGCTTCCTTTGATTGTCCATTGGGCGGCAATTATCAATGGCGACAATAAGCCTGTTAGCGGTTTTGTGGAGAGCGACGATGACGCCGGTTATTGAACCTCTGCTCGCCAATGTGGCGCTGGTTATTCCCCTGTGGTTGCTCAGTGTGCTGCGCCGGGATGTCAGTATTATTGATCTGGCTTGGCCGTTGCTGTTTGTGCTCTCCGCCTGGATCTGGTTTGCGTCTTTAGCGATGGCGGATCCTGGCTGGCTGCAATGGACGGTGTTGGCTCTGGTTATGCTCTGGGGTGTTCGCCTGCATATCCATCTCGCCAGGCGCAATCTCGGCCACGGTGAGGATCGGCGCTATCAGCAAATTCGCGCCAATCATTCGCCGGGGTTCTGGTGGAAAAGTTTATTCATGGTTTTTTTGCTTCAGGCCGTACTGGCCTGGATTGTCGCCTTTGTCATTTATGGCGCCTTCAATGGGGAGCATTCACTATTTTTTGTGGTGCCAGGTTTGGCCTTGGCGGTTTTCGGTTTGGTTTTTGAAACTGTTGCCGACTGGCAATTGACGACATTTAAAAAACAACCGCAAAACAGCCATCAGGTGTTGAATCGCGGCCTTTGGGCGCTGACCCGACACCCCAATTATTTTGGCGAATGCTGCTTTTGGTGGGGGCTTTATCTTGTGGCTGTGCCCTCAATGGCATGGACAATATTTTCTCCCCTGTTAATGACGCTGCTGTTGTTGCGGGTATCCGGTGTTGCACTGCTGGAAAAAGACATCGGCGAGCGCCGCCCCGGCTACAGAGAATACGTTGCCACCACACCGGCATTCTTCCCCAAGCTGAGCAAACACTTGCGAGGTGAAATATGAAGACTAGGTATAGAATTTTTGTCGCCGCCCTGGTTCTGCTGTTGCCCTCTTTGGCAATGGCAAAGCCTGCCTATATTTTTGATGTTTTTCTCGATGACAAAAAAATCGGCAGCCATGTGTTCAGTTTTTCTTTCAACGACTCCGGTTACCTGATGCAAAGTAGTGCCAGCTATAACGTTAAGGTGCTTTTTATCGACTTTTATAATTACAGTCACAGCTCCCGGGAAACCTGGAATAATGGCTGTCTTGAGGAGATCGCCTCGGCCACGGACGATAATGGTGAAAACTATCGCATCACCGGGCGCGCTGAGGAAGACGCCCTGGCGCTGGTGATCAATGACGAGCCTGTTCGCCATGAGGTGGAATGTCCGCGAACCTTCGTTTATTGGCAGCCTGAATTGCTCGCCACTGAGGCGCTTGTCAACAGCCAGACTGGTGAGCTGGAAGCTGTGACCCTGGTTGATGAAGGCACCAAGCCCTTGCCCTGGAGCGATGCCGAAGTTACACAAAGCTATCGCCTTGAAACCCAGAAAATGTCCATTGAACTCTGGTATGGGAAAGACAACCACTGGCTCGGCTTGCGCTCAACGTTGGACAGTGGTCGCACTCTCAGCTATCGCCCGGCAATCAGCACCTTGAAAAACAATCCTTTTGAAGGCGTTGACGCCCAGGAAACGGCGCCATGAAAATTGCCATTATCGGTTCCGGTATCGCCGGCAATACAGTGGCGTGGAAACTTCAGCACCACCATGAAGTGACTGTTTTTGAAGCGGGCGGCCATGTTGGCGGCCACACCCATACCCACGAACTGGAGGTTGAGGGCAGGGCGGTGAACGTGGACTCGGGTTTTATTGTCTTCAATGAAAAAACCTATCCGAATTTTATCCACATGCTGGCACAGCTCGGCGTGGAAAAACAAAAAACCGAAATGAGTTTCAGTGTTCATTGCGAAGCCACAGGTTTTGAATATGCGGGCAGCAATCTCAACAGCCTGTTTGCCCAGCGCAGCAATGTGTTTAAACCGGGTTTTTATAGGCTCATTCAGGATATTCTCCGTTTTAATCGTCAGGCGCCAACCCTGCTGGCTGATGACAGCGACAGCATCACTCTGGGGGAGTATTTGCGTGACGAAAAGTACAGCGCTAATTTTTGCCGCTACTACATTTTGCCCATGGGGGCAGCGATCTGGTCCCAGGATGTGGACGCCATGCTGGATTTTCCCGCGCGCTTTTTTGTTCGCTTTTTTCATAACCACGGTTTGCTCAGTATCAATGATCGCCCCCAGTGGTATGTGGTGAAGGGCGGCTCGAAAACCTATGTGGAAAAAATTTATCGGGATTTTTCCGGCCGAGTTTATCTCAATACGCCAGTGACCGCTGTGCGTCGCCATCAACAGGGGGTAGATGTGGTCAGCCGCCGTGGCTGCGAGCGCTTTGATGCCCTGTTTTTTGCCTGCCATGCGGATCAGGCACTGGCCTTGCTGGAAGATGCCAGCCCCATTGAAAATCAAATATTGGCGGCGCTACCGTACCGTAAAAACAGTGCCCTGCTTCATTTTGGCAATGCCTATTTGCCGAGGCGAAAGCTGGCTAGAAGCAGCTGGAATTACCGCATCTCTGCTGCAAGCTCTGAGGCGGCCACGGTGACCTACGATATGAATCGCTTGCAGTCGCTGCCGGTGTCAAAGGATATCTGCGTTACCCTGAATGCCACAGCCGCGCGAGTGGCGGATAGTGATATTGTTGCGGAAATGACCTACGAGCATCCGCTATTTTCTCTTGAGGGCATTGCCGCCCAGCATCGCCATACTGAGATTAATGGCAGTCGGCGCACCTTTTATTGCGGCGCCTACTGGCGCAATGGCTTTCACGAAGACGGCGTGGTCAGCGCCTTAAAAGCCATTGAAGACTTTAACCTGTGGGAACAACAGTATGAAAACCTGCCTGTATACGGGACGGGTTAACCATACCCGGCTCCACCCCAGGGTTCACAGATTTCACTATTGGATCTGTCAGCTGCTGGTGGATCTTGAGCAGCTGGAACAGGGCAGCGCTGCGGTGTTTCCCGCGCGGGGATGGTCCTGGTTGCTGAAGCTGCGCCATCGGGATCATCTGCGCGCCACGGGGGATGACACCGGGCAGTCGTTGCGGACACGCTTGAATAACCTGGTGAGCCGCTCGGCGGGTTTTTTTCCCGAAGGCAAGGTCATGCTGCTCACCGGTTTTGGCTTGTTGTGGCACCGTTTTAACCCGGTGAGTTTCTATTACTGCTTTGATGCTCAAGAGCAATTGCAGTGCATTGTTGCCGAAGTCACCAATACGCCCTGGAAGGAGCAGTCCTACTACGTGCTCGATGCCCGCTGGCAGCGGGGCGAAGACTCCCTGGTATTTCGCTGCGACAAAGATTTTCATGTTTCACCCTTTATGCCCATGGACACCAGTTACCACTGGTACCTCAATGTTCCCGCAGAGCGCCTCCATCTCAATATCGGTGTTCAGCGCCAGGATCAACCCCTGTTTAACGCCACCATGAAACTAGAGCGCCAGCCCCTGACCAGCGCCGCCCTCATGGTCTGTCTGTTGCGCCAGCCGCTGATGAGTTTGCAGGTGGTTGCAGCTATTCATTGGCAGGCGCTGCGTCTGTGGCTCAAGTCCACTCCTTTCTTTACTCATCCTCGATCCGCTGGAGAAAAGCCATGAACAGATCTCGACTCGACAGTATGGCAACGAGCCGAATCACGGCTGCTGGAGCCATCACCTCAGGAGCCATACCTTCTGGAACTCCCGTTACAACGGGTAAAACCTCAGTGATCGCCGCCATCGCCCGCAAAGGGTTGCTGGCCAAGCTCGATGGCCTTGCCAACGGCAGAATCGAACTCCATGAAAATGGCCGCTGCCACCGCTTTGGTCAGCTTAGCGACCAGTTTCCCGAGCCAGTGCGGGTTTGGGTGCACAGCGACGAATTCTTTGCCGATATCGCTTTTGGCGGCTCCATCGGTGCTGGCGAAAGCTTTATGGCCGGCTTGTGGGATTGCGACAGCCTGGTGGATTTGATGCGCATCATGACCGTCAACCGCAGAGTGCTCGATAGCCTCGAAGGCGGCAGCGCCTGGCTGACGAAACCTGTGCACTGGCTGTTTCACCTCCTCCATCGCAATACAGTCAGCGGCAGCCGCAAAAATATTCAGGCGCACTATGATCTGGGCAACGACTTTTTCCGCCTCTTTCTCGACGATACCCTGATGTACTCCTCCGCCATTTTCCCGAGGGAGGGTATGAGTCTGAAGGAGGGTTCCATTGCCAAGTTGGAGCGAATCTGCCAGCAGCTCGAACTTTGCAGCCATGATCATGTGCTGGAAATTGGCACTGGCTGGGGCGGTTTTGCCCTTCACGCCGCCAGCCGCTACGGCTGCCGGGTTACCACCACCACCATTTCCGATGCCCAGTATCAGCTGACCCAGCAGAGGGTCAGGGAGGCGGGGCTTGAAGACAGAATCACCGTGCTCAAGGAAGACTTCCGCAACCTCAAAGGCCAGTTCGACAAGCTGGTGTCCGTCGAGATGATAGAGGCCATCGGTGAGGCCAATATTGGCCGCTTTTTTGCGGTGTGTAACCAGCGCCTGAAAGCTGGCGGCAGAATGCTGCTTCAAGCCATTACCATACGCGACCAGATTTTTGATCAGTACCGGCGGTCAGTGGATTTTATTCAACGCTTTATTTTTCCTGGCGGTTTTCTGCCTTCAACCACCTTGCTCAGCGAGGAGATGGGGCGCCATTCCGGGTTGCGCTTGCAGCAGGCGGAGGATTTCGGCCACGACTACGCCCGCACCCTGGCGGAATGGCGGCACAATTTTCAAGCCAACTCCAAGGACATTGAAGCCCTCGGCTACAGCCGCGAATTTATGCGCCTGTGGCTGTTTTACTTCTGCTACTGCGAGGCGGGATTTATTGAGCGTGCCACTGGGGTGGTGCAAATGTTATTGGTAAAAGACGAGCTGTTCTGAGTCTTGATCGCGATGGCCGCGCCGAAGTCGGCGCGGCACCCTATTTGCGGATTCCACCTCCCACCAGAAATAAAAAAATCAATCTAAAAATCCTGCCATTTCAACGGTTTCCGGCCATTGGCCAACTTTCCTCAAATACAAGACTTGATATTTTTATTGGCCGTTGCCACTATATGTTGTGTTTTTAGTGCTTGCAGCCACTATGGGGCTGCAGGGTAAATTTCTCCATCATTAGAATACGAATGCCATGTCTATAGAAGCCATTAAAACAGCCAAATCTGCTGCCAGCGTCGATATTAAGCTGCAGTCAGCCTCAGAAGATATCTGGGATAAAAAATACCGCCTCAAGGATAAGCACGGCAATGCTGTGGATACTGATATCGACGGCACCTATAAACGGGTTGCCCGCGCCCTGGCGGATGTCGAAAAGGAAGACCGTCGCGAAAAATGGTACGAGCGCTTCCTATGGGCGCTGCGCAATGGCGCCATTCCTGCTGGTCGCATCATCTCCAACGCTGGCGCCCAGGAGCATAAACCCGCCACATCCACCATCAACTGCACCGTGTCTGGCACTGTCCCAGACTCCATGCAGGGCATTTTGGAGAAAAATCTTGAGGCCGGCCTCACCCTCAAGGCGGGCTGTGGCATCGGCTACGAATTTTCCACCCTGCGCCCCCGCGGCGCCTATGTGTCCGGCGCTGGCGCCTATACCTCCGGGCCACTGTCGTTTATGGATATTTTCGACAAAATGTGTTTCACCGTGTCCTCTGCCGGTGGTCGCCGCGGCGCCCAGATGGGCACCTTTGATGTCAGCCACCCCGACGTGGTCGACTTTATTCGCGCCAAGCGCGAAGACGGTCGCCTGCGCCAATTCAACCTGTCGCTGCTGATTACCCGCGAGTTTATGGAAGCAGTGAAAACCGACGGCGATTGGCCGCTGTGTTTTCCCATTACCGAAAAAGAGGCCAAGGGCAGCAAGTTGGATCTCAGTGATGAAAGCCAGGTGGTTTGGCGCGATGTGCCCGACAATACCTCTTACGTCAAAGACAACACCGGCAGGGTGGCCTGTCGAGTCTTCAAGTCGGTGCAGGCGCGCAAACTGTGGAATGTCATCATGACCTCCACCTACGACTACGCCGAACCGGGTTTTATCCTCATCGACAAGGTCAATGACGAAAACAACAACTGGTTCTGCGAAAACATTCGCGCCACCAATCCCTGTGGCGAGCAGCCGTTGCCGCCCTATGGCAGCTGTTTGCTGGGCTCCATCAACCTGACCAAATTTGTTCAGAATCCGTTTACCGACAAAGCTCGCTTTGACTGGGACAGCTACCGGGAAGTGGTTGCCGTGTTTACCCGCATGCTCGACAACGTGGTGGAAATCAACGGTCTGCCGCTGGAGCAGCAGCGCAATGAAATTACCCGCAAGCGCCGTCACGGCATGGGTTTCCTCGGCCTGGGTTCGACCATGACCATGCTGGGCATGCCCTACGGCAGCGAAAAATCCCTGGAATTCACCGAGGAAATCAGCCGCGAAATGGCCTTGTCAGGCTGGCGTACCGGGCTTGATCTGGCCAAGGAAAAAGGTCCTGCGCCCATTATGGAGGAAGAATTTGAAGTCACGCCCCATATGCTCTACCAGCGTCCGCAAATGGCCAAAGATGGCTATAAGGTCGGCGATAAAGTCAAAGGCAAAGTGCTCCACGCCAACTACAGCAATTACATGAAGCGCATTGCCGGTGTTGCTCCGGAATTGGTCAAGGAAATGGCCAGCGTCGGCTGCCGCTTTACCCATCACAGCTCCATTGCGCCCACGGGCACCATTTCCCTGTCCCTGGCCAACAACGCCAGCAACGGCATCGAACCTAGCTTTGCCCATCACTACTCCCGCAACGTGATTCGCGAGGGCAAAAAATCCAAGGAAAAGGTCGACGTATTTTCCTATGAGTTGCTGGCTTACCGGGAGTTGATCAACGCCCACGCCATGCCCTATTCAGACAAGCCGGGAGAAGAGCTGCCCAGCTACTTTGTCACCTCTGAAGACATCAAACCCCTTCAGCATGTGGACGTGCAGGCAGCGGCGCAAAAATGGGTGGATTCGTCCATTTCCAAAACCATCAATATACCCACCGACTTCCCCTTTGAAGACTTCAAGGATGTCTACCTGCACGCCTACGAAAAAGGCCTCAAAGGTTGCACCACGTTCCGTTTTAACCCGGAAGCTTTCCAGGGCGTGCTGGTGAAAGAAAAAGATCTCGAAAACACCAAGTACCAATTCACCCTCGAAGACGGCAGCACCGTGGAACTGAAAGGCAATGAAGAAGTGGAATACGACGGCGAAATGCACACCGCCGCCAATCTTTTTGACGCCCTCAAAGAAGGCTACTACGGGAAATTCTGATTATGACTGTCAAGCTCGATAAAAAAATTGTCTCTTACAAGGTGATTACACCCGCCGTCGAAGCGGAGGTTCAAAAGGCCGCCAACGACGTCGCCAAGGCTGAACTCGACCGCGCCGTGCAAACCATGGACGAAAACGTCAATCGTCCGGAAACCCTCCATGGCACCACCTACAAAATCAAAACTCCGTTGTCGGAGCACGCCCTCTACATCACCATCAACGACATCATTCTCAACCCCAATACGGATCATGAACAGCGCCGTCCCTTTGAAGTGTTCATCAACTCGAAAAACATGGACAACTTCCAGTGGGTTGTCGCCCTCACTCGCGTTCTCTCCGCGGTATTCCGCAAAGGTGGCGACTGCACTTTTCTGGTGGAAGAAATGAAAGCCGTATTTGACCCCAAGGGCGGTTACTTCAAAAAAGGCGGCAAATTTATGCCGTCTCT
The DNA here is from genome assembly GCA_023228865.1 of Porticoccaceae bacterium. The sequence continues at coordinate 25,298 of JALOAH010000060.1, forward strand.
GGTGGCGGAAATTGGTGAATGCCTCGAAACCCACATGAAGAGCATCGGCCTCATTGAAGACCCGGAAATTTCCGAGCATCAACGTAAAATCATGGATGAAAAACGCGCCGAATTCGAAGGTAAAACCCAGCCCAAGGAGAAAACCGACAGCCCTTTTCCTGATGGCGCGCAGCTTTGTAACAAGTGCATGACCAAGGCCATGATTTTGATGGATGGCTGCATGACCTGTTTAAACTGCGGTGAGTCCAAGTGTGGTTGATGTGCCGGGTTAAAGTTGGATTTTTTCTTCAATCGCCTTAGTATTTATACGGTGTATATCCCATAAATACTAAGGTGATATGCCTGATTTCACTCATAGCCTAGATGCCATATCATAGAACCACGTTGTTCTGAGGGCTAGAAAATGTCAATTATCAGCCGTTTCTATGGAATTTTGATCGCCATGTATTTTAATGATCACAATCCGCCCCATTTTCATGCCAAATATTCCGGATATGAAGCATTATTTTCGTTTGATGGAATCATCCTGGAAGGGGAATTGCCTAAGAGAGCATCCGGATTTGTCCAAGAGTGGATTGCGTTGCATAAAGCTGAATTGGAAGAAAACTGGCAACGCGCCAGAGCAGGAGAGCCCCTCAGTTACATAGCACCACTGGAGTAAATTATGTTGCACATCAAATCTGCGAAGTACGTGATTGATTACAAAATTTGGGTGGCGTTTGATGATGGTACTTCAGGCGAAATTGATCTGGATGGCGTATTAAATGGCCCGGTTTTTGAACCGCTGAAAGAAATTGCAATTTTCCGGAAAGTTTCGGTAGACCCGGAGTTGGAGACGGTTGTTTGGCCAAACGGAGCAGATTTGGCTCCAGAGTTTCTTAAAGGACTGCATAACGAGCAAATGCAGCCGTTGCAGAAAGCGCCTGGCTGATTTGGGAGTTAAACAAGCACCTCGCGTGATAGATGCCTGGACGCCGAACTTTTTCGTTGGCTTGCCAGCCAGATCGTGAATGTAATCAAAGAGTTTTGAAATACAGTTTTTCGCCCCGCTGGGCGAGTCAGGGGGGCTTGCATGCCCAAGCCCCCTAACAACCCCAAGGGCGCCCCCTGTACTGGCCTGCGGCTTCACTTGCGTTGCTCGATGTTGAAAGGGGGCTGCGGAACTCGTCGCTGCGCTCCTCAAACAGTCCTCGCCCTTATCCTTTCAAAATCTGCGCTACTCGTCAGTACAGAAGGGGAGGGTAAGAGCCCTGATCCAACCATTAAAGTGCTTGATTAAAAAGATCGAATTTTAAAAATTAAATTTCATGAATTCGGTACGATGCTGAATGCCCCTTCGAAGGCACCGAGAAGCACAGCTGAATGGCGGGTTAAGCGAGGACTGTCTAAGGAGCGCAGCGACGAGTTCCGCAGCGCCGCCATTTGGCGAGCATCGCAGGGAACCCGCAGGGTGCCGGAGTGGGGTGCCCTTTTTGTTGGTTACTTATTTTTGGGCACGCAAAAATAAGTGACTCGCCCAGCAGGGCGAAACCGAAAAT
>JALOAH010000177.1 GCA_023228865.1 Porticoccaceae bacterium
ACGTCTCGCCGGAGCTACTGCGCAAATCCAATCTCTGAGAATCAAAACTATATCGTCTACCCGTACAGCACAAAACCATGGGGTTTATGGCGCACTTACGTCTCAGCGGTGTAAGCCACGTCAAGGAATGATAAAAAAACTTCCAGCTTCCCCCTAAGCTTTTCTCCAAATTATTCGGATTTTCCCATTCCTCTTTCTCTATTAACTTTTCGCGAAAATAAATTTTTCCTGCAAGCAACTCATCAACACGAACATCATCGTCAGGTGTGGCAAAAAACGAGTCCCTATCACACAACGCACTCGGTATTTGTCAACAATGATGTCCGTTTTTTCATGCAGCGCGACTCAATCTCTGAGCCTCGGGAGCTGCGTCATTTTGTGGGTTTAACCACACCTCCTGCACGGCATTCCAGTTGCGCGTTTCACGACCCTTCCAGCGTCCAGGCATTGAGCGTTTCGCCGCCTCATAGACGCTTTGACGGTGCGCCAGAATGGCGTCTTCCTGACCATAATGCCGCTGAGCCGGTGTCACGAACTGGATGCCGCTGTGACGGTGCTCAGTGTTGTACCAGGTCACGAAGCGCAACACCCAGGCGCGGGCCTGCTCAATCGTAGCGAAGGGTTTTTTCGGATACGCGGGGGTATATTTCAGCGTCCTGAACAGGGCTTCCGAGTAGGGATTGTCGTCGCTGACAGAGGGGCGGCTGAATGATGGCACGATGCCCAGCCGCTGCAAGGTTGCCAGCATGGTGGCACCTTTCATGGGCGAGCCGTTATCCGCATGTAGCACCAGTTCATCTTGTTGCACACGATGACGCAGGCACGTCTTGGTAATCAGGGCTGCGGCATGTTCAGCTCGTTCATCTTCATGGATCTCCCAGCCCACGATCATGCGACTGTAAACATCCATTATCATGTACAGACGATAGAATTGTCCGCGTACGGCGCTGGGCAAGAACGTGATGTCCCAGCTCCAGATCTTCAGCGGCGCTCGCGCCACCCAGGCTTGCGGCTTGGGCACCGGGCGTGGCGGCTGGGCGTGACCTCGACGGCTCGCCTGACCATACTCACGCAGCACACGATAAAACGTCGATTCACTGCCCAGGTAACCCCCCTTATCAGCCAAACGCGGAACAATCTGCGACGGCGGCAAGCTCTGGTATTCTGAACTGTTGCAGACGGCAAGAATATCTTGTTTTTCATTGGCAGTCAGGGCGTATTGGCACGGCTGTCTTTGTGCGCCTTTTCGACCATCCTCCAGGCTTTCGGCACTGCGCCAGCGCCGCAGCGTACGGCACGTTAAACCCAGCACCTCACATGCCTTTGACTGGCGTGCGCCACATTCAACCGCTTCATCAATCAGTGTGATGGCCATCTGTTTCATCTCCAGAGGAATCAGTCTTCCTCGTCGGTGCCCCAGATGGCCTGGGCTTTTTTTGATAGCGTCAGCAGCGCCGCCGCTTCGGCCAGCGCTCTCTCCTTTCTACGTAATTCCTTTTCCAACTGCTTATATTTCTTGCGTTCATTGGCCAGCACCGCTTTAGTCACCGGGCCTGCTTCAGTGTCCGAGGACTCAAAGGCCGCCTTCCAGGCATCCAGTTGTTCAGGATACAGCCCATGCGTGCGGCAGTACTCCGAGCGCTCGGCTTCATTCATCAACGCCGTCTGGATCACCGCAGCCAGCTTGGCTTTGGCATCCCACTGACCGGCTATCGTGGGCTTCTTGGGCACAACATATCCTTGAGCACGAAAATGCTTCTTCCAGTTATACAGGCTCGCCTCCGAGACCCCTGTCTCGCGGCTGAGCGCCGCCACCGTCTGATTGTGCGGCGGCATCATTTTCCTGACAACCTGCTCTTTGAATTCTGCACTGTAACTGGCCACTTATTCACTCCGTCCGCTCCCTCAAATATTCAAATCAACTGAGCGGACATCTATTGTGACTGAGGGGGATGCCCCACTAACGTAATTTTTGTGAAGCGCCGCCCCGCGTCTTCCAGCGCCTTGAGTTTCTGAAGCACCAGCCAGCCACAGGTGTCGGAGTCCGGCTGAAAGCTTTCAGCCGTGTCGTTCTTCATGGCATTCCAGATCGTGGCGCCGATCAGGTCTGCCATGAAGGCATGCCGCAGCACTTCTTCCACAATCGTGCAATACGGACCATGATGGCGGCCATTGCGAAACCTGGCGATAACCGCAAAAACAATTCTGCCGACAAAGTACGCAACCCTCAGCCAGCTCACAGGCCCCAGCCGCATAGGCTGATAAGCAGCGCCTGCCCCTGGCCCCTGTAGAAACATCTCGACCAGCGCCGCATCACTCAAATTGACCGTCGGCGCTCGACCGGCGTCTTCACCGCCCATGAGGGTTGGTCCATCCTGCTGTGAAACAACCGAATTAAAGACATCCTCTATTGCAGTTCTAAATGCTGGGTCGTCTTCCAGGCCTGCTTCGATTTCCCGCGCAAGCGCCTCAAGGTTCAACTGATCTTCATCAAACAACACCCTTGCTTCCTGTATTTCAGCAGGGTCGATATACTCCTCAACCGGCGGGGTCTCCCGCCGGCCCTCAAACCATTGGTCAAACTGAAGACGGAAGCTAGCGGCATCGCCAATACCCTGTTGCCCTGCTCCGAACATAATTGCCCCACCTGCTGGTAGAGTCCGTCTGGCCACCCATTCAGATACCTTCTTGACCAGTTCCCGAAAGGCAGGGTCTCGTAGAATTTGCTGTTTATTATTCCAAAAAGTTTGCGCTAAACCGGATTCCCAGATAAAAAAGAGCGGATACGCACCGGCCTGCGTATATCGCGTTGTCAAGGGTGGAACGATGTGCTGCAGAGCATCGTCCCGGCTGACAAGCCCGCCATGGAAGTGGATCACCAAACCATTAGCCGGGTTCTGTTGAATCGCATGCTCAAGAATGCGGTCGACCTTGGAAACCGGGCTACGCGGCGGACTTCCCAAACGACCGCTTGCTGAAATCAGATAATGATCTGGATTGGCAAGCTGTGGCTGTTGTGCAGGCATGTGAGCCTCCAAAGGAATCGTTTTAACGCAGTTAAGAGTTCAGAGCTGCTTGCTCGGAGCGCTTCTCCGCCTATCAGCAATCACCTTGAAACCAGTATGTATGCGGAGTTGAAAAGGACTCTTCAGACGAAAAGCTCAGGTCATTAAATGACATGTACATCGGCCATAAATCGCAACTGACCACCAGCATACATAGCCACCAATTCAGGAGGAGTCAAATAGCGAAACCCATCGGCTAAGGCTCGACCCCCAAACTGTCGTGTAACATTCCCAAACACCAAGGGGTCAGCCACCCAGCCTTCTCGAATCATTGGTATGTGGCCGGGCGATATCACATATGAAACACCGACCAGCACCATCATGTGCGAAAGATTGCAAACGACCAGTGGACGATCATTTGCCAATGCTTGAATTATTGTTGAATTATCAAACTGAATAATGCCAGCATCCATCGACCAGATTCTGGATCGAACTTTAAAGGGCTGGCCAAAATCATCAATATAATCCCGATTTGAACCATTAATCAGAGTTGGAATTGAGCCCGGAACCCTAATAATATTTCCAAAAGTTTGAGCAACTATGCTCTTCTGGGATATATTTTTACCATGCCAACGAAATATCATTTCGAATGTGGCTGCCCAACACCAGACATCCGTTTCCTGGTTAGAAAAAACATGCTTGAAATTATTGGTTTGTATTTTTTCATCACAGATATTCTGAAATCCGTGTTGAATGCAATCGAGCCTAGCGCTCGCGTAGCGATGCACTCCCAGACCCGATGAAGCGGCACCAAGAAGAGAAAGGAATTTTCGCCGATCCATGCCATCCTCCTTTTTCCCAGAGTTTTGTTCTTTGCAGATATGCTTGAGTTGAGATAGCAAAGAAGAAAATTCCAATATCAAGAATCCACATCGATCTTGTTTCGTTTTTTCCGTATCCCGAAAAGAAATCACTCGGATTGGCGACGCCTTACACCTGCCTACATATTAAATCTTGACTATTTAAAAACAAAAAAGGATCAGATTCATCTTCAAGGAAAATGTGTCTGACCCTTTTCTTAACTTCTTTTCTCTCCTTTGATATTACCCCCGGCATCGGTCTTAACCGGTGCCGGGGGCGGAGCGTTTTACTGCTTAGGGTTTACTGATCAACATTCACCTTACCCTGGTCGATGATGTTCTTGATCATGTCGGCCTGATCACCCTGGCCGGCAAAGTCGGACAGCGCCACATCCTTGAGGACGATCTTCTGGTCACTATTGCTGCCATTGTCACCCAACTCGCCCTTGGTATTGATACTGAGGACAGTATCGTTACCGTCTTGGGCAAGGTGCAGGAAGGTGGTGAGGTCATCCGCGTTCTCTTCACCTATAAGCAGACCGGAGAGATCCAGCACATCGTCGCCATTCGGATCGTCTCCGCCCAGGCCGAAGCCGGAAACGGTGTCCACCGCAGGTTGAGCCGTCGTACCGGCGTCGTTGGCATGCCAGACGAACTCGTCATTACCTGCGCTGCCGCTCAGATCATCGTTACCGCTGGTGCTGACCCGCTGTG
>JALOAH010000178.1 GCA_023228865.1 Porticoccaceae bacterium
TCACCATTGAACGGGATATCGAGGCAGACCTGCCCTCGCTCCCCTGCTACGGGTCGGAACTGCAGCAGGTCTTTCTCAGCCTCTTTCGCCATTCCTGTCACGCGCTGGCAGATGCTATCGGGCGCGCAGGTCACAGCCCCCGCCTGCGTGTGGAAATGAAGGAATGCTACGATGCTTTGTGGATCAAGATCTCCCATAACGGCATGGGACTTACCTACGACGAGCAAAAGTATATTTTCGAGCCCTACTTCAACAGTCCAGACGACCAGCTGTACGATGCCACCAAGCGGCTTTCGTTTTCTTACTTCATCATCACTGAGCATCACAAGGGACAGATGGCGGTGACATCTGATGTGGAAGTGGGTACAACTTTCCATATGCAGATCCAGCTGACTTGAAGCCAGCTAGACGCTCACACTCTCGTCTTAGCATCTCCCGGCCAGCGCCCGTCATGTTTTCTCTCGTATAGGCAAGCTGACGAGCGCTGCCAAGGAGCTATTATCGCGCCACAAGAATCTTTCTGTGTCTGCTAAAGTGTGATGGCTGGACAGTTGCATCCCACCTAGAATAGGGTTTAGCAACAAGGAGATTTTTGATGAACCCCAAAGTATTCGTTAGTAATACGCTCCCCAAAAGACAATTCTCTCAGGAAATCGTAACAGCCTTTTTGCTAATCGTCGCACTAGGTTGTTCCACCTCACTCGCAGGAAGCGGGCATATTCCCACCAATCAGGATTCCTACCCGGAAGGTGTCGTCGCTATTCCTGCCCAGGTGAGCCAATGCCTAGCCTGTCACGGCCCTAACGGCCAAAGCCCCTACGAAGACTGGCCGAGTCTTGCAGGTCAAAAGAAGTCCTACTTGCTCCAGCAGCTCAAATATTTCAAGTCCGGCACCCGCAATCACCCCATGATGCTGCCTGTTGTCTCTGATCTCAGCGACGCTGATATGGAAGCGGTATCCGATTACTTCAGCTCGCAACTCCCAGCGCAGCCTCCCGAAACTTCCACCGTCACCACCCCTGCTTCTGCCGCTCCGTGCAGGGTCTGCCATGATAATAATCGGCTGCCCTTAGAGCCTTTTCTGAATGGACAACAAGCCAACTATCTGGATAGCCAAATTCGAGCCTTCAGATCGGGGATCAGAAAAGACCCCGTCATGAATGCCATGACGCAAGGGTTAAGTGACAAAGATATCTCCGAGCTTGCCACCTACTTCAGCGCCCAATCTCCCATTGCTCTACTGGGTAGCAAGAACTCTGCACCATAGGCACCTCCATTCTCAAGGTTTCTTATTTGGCCGTATCACTCAATTTTCACTAGGCACTGTTTGCAGTGTGCTGAGGCAACAACCATGAAATCGAATATGCTTCTTCGTCGCTCGTTCTTAAAGCTGGCTGGTTTGCTTGGTGTGGGCGTACTTGGAACCTTAAAGGCTGGAGCAGCCTGGCCACAAACCAACTTGACGGTACGCCCTGAGGCTCTCTCTGGTTTCAAGGGTGACATTGTCGTCAGGGGGGATAGCCGCTATTTGGGCTGGCTCTGGGCTATGACCTGGTACCGCATTAAACCTGATCAATTCCCGGTGATGTTCGCCCGTCCCACGAGCAGAGAAGATTTGGCGTTACTGATGGGCTATGCCAACAAAGCTGATATCCAGGTGGTGGCACGCAGTGGTGGCCATAACATCTCCAACCCTTGTCTAGCCCAGGATGCCGTCACTATAGATATGTCCCTGTTCAACCAAATCGAAGATCTCAACGCGGACGAGAAAACAATTTGGGCGGGCCCGGGTGTGCTAAGTGAGCCGCTGAACAAAGTACTGTACAAAGAAGGACTCTCCTTTCCTTCTGCCCATACTGGTTTCGTCACTATCGGTGGCTTTCTGCTCGGTGGCGGTATGCCCTGGAACATGCCCAATCTGGGTATGGGCTGCGCGTCGGTGGTAGCCGCCGACATCATGCTCGCTGATGGCCGCGTCGTCACTGCATCAGCCACTGAGAACACCGATCTCTACTGGGCCCTACGCGGCGTTGGCCCCGGCTTCTTCGGGATAGTGCTGCGCTACAAACTGCAGCTCTACCGGACACCCAAGGTCGTCAAGAATACGTATTTTTATACCGTCGACCAGTTGGAAGAAGCCGTGCCGGCATTCCTTGCGTTGCTGCCGGAGAGCAACAATCGCTCGGAGGTTCTGGGGGCACTGGGCAAATTCAACCCGCCCGGAACACCGCCTGAGCAGGAAACCTGGCACTGGGCGGTGAATATCTTTTCCTATGGCGACACCGAACAGGAGGCCCTTGAGGCCGCGCAGGTATTCACTAGCAGCAACGTCGGTCAGCTGGCCGCCGCCAATCCGGTGACCAACGAGCCATTGGATTATATGGACCTGTTTGATCAGCTGGCCACCGACCACTACAGCCAGTACCGCACCAGTGAAGTGGCGCTCTTCACCGACGATCCCGCCACAGTACTCAAACTGCTGGGCGACCAGCTATCGAGCAAGGCGCTGGACTCCCGCTCATTCGGCTTTTCCGTACTGGGTTGTAACCCGACAGTACCCGAGCCCGCCAGCTTTACCTACAAGGCACCACACTATGTTTCCTGGTACCTCATCGGCACCAGCAACGAGGATATACAGAAAAACTATGCCCTGATGGACGAGATCTACGAAGCGCTGAAGCCTTACATCAAAGGCTACTACATCAATGAAATCGACCTCACTCATTTTCCCGAGATGGTAAAAGAGTGTTTCTCTGAGGAAAAATGGGAAAAGCTAAAAACAGTACATCAGCAGTTCGACCCCAATCGACGCTTTGTCAGCTATCTCAACGACTGGTAACTGACAAACTGCGGGAGCATTGATCATGGTGATTTCAAGAAGAGATTTCTTAGTGGGCATTAGCTCGGGGGTGGCGGGACTCGCCGTTGGCGCCAGTCTGCAGCATGCCCCTTTCAAAAGCGATGCTCCCTCCCCGGCACTCAATGTCTTCGACTATCGCAAGCTGGCAAAAAACCGCTTGCCACGCATCGTCTGGGATTTTCTGGAAGGCGGCTCAGGCCACGAACAGGCGCTGCACCATAACCTGGCAGTTTTTGACAGGCTAACTTTCAAGCCGCAGCGTCTGACCGACATCAGCCGACGCAACCAGTCTATCGAACTATTCGGCAAGACACAGGCCTCGCCCTTCATGATTGGTCCAACCGGCGGCAACGGTTCATTGTGGCCGGACGCCGACCTCGCCCTGGCACGTGCCGCCGAGCAGGCCAATATCCCGTTCACCCTCTCCACCCCTGCCAGCAACTCCATTGAGGAAGTGGCCACCGGGGCCGGCGGGGACCAATGGTTTCAGCTCTACGTCAGCAGTCGCGAACAGTCGGAATGGCTGGTACAGCGCGCGCTGAAAGCCGGTTATAGTACCCTGGTGTTGACCATCGACGTGGCGATAAACGGCCTGCGCGAGCGAGACAGGCGCAACAATTTCAAGATTCCCATGAACATGACTCCTGCTGTCATTTGGGACGGGATCACCCATCCGCGCTGGTCGATGGACTATTTGCTCAACGGGCCACCGGAATTGGCCAATTTCGTGACCGAAGACGCCGCGGATCTGGAAGCACAGGCCAACGCCATGAATCGCAGCCTGGACGCCGCCTTCGACTGGGCGGCGCTGCGCCAGCTTAGGGAGCTGTGGCCCCATACCCTGCTGGTGAAAGGCATCCTCAACGCAGACGATGCCGTACGATGCATTGAAAATGGCGCGGACGGTATTGTTTTATCTAACCACGGCGGGCGTCAGCTAGCCGACGTTATTTCCCCGCTGCAGGTACTTGCCGAAACCCGACAGAAGGTCAACAAGCCCATTCTGATCGACAGCGGTTATCGCCGCGGTAGCGATATCGTCAAGTCTCTGGCGCTGGGTGCCGACTGCATCCTGCTGGGCCGCGCGACTCTGTATGGTCTTGCCGCCAGAGGACAGGATGGCGTCAGCGACGTTATCAACATCCTGCAAAACGAAATTGACAACACGCTGGCCCAGATAGGCTGCGCCGACGTCCGCGACCTAAACGCCGACTACCTGCACCAAGAGAGTGTGAGTCTGATGCAGGTCGGTGGAGTGTGAGGAGAAACGAGGAGAAAGTTTCACCCAGCTTCGCCACCCGCTAGCCGATCAGCTTTTCGAAGACGGTTGCGTGCTCCAGCACTTTGCCTTCGGCATCCATGACGCGCATGGCATCGGCGGAGATCTCATCGATAACCACCACCTGACCGTCTACCAGCCCGATCTCGATCTTCATATCGATCAGGGTCAGGCCCTTGTCACGCAGGTCAGCTTCGACAAGGCGGCACACACGGCGGGTGATATCCTTGGCCTGTTCGAGGTGAGCCGGGCTGACGAGGCCGAGGGCGACGATGGTGTCGTCGTTGATAAGGGGGTCGCCGCGCTCATCATCCTTGAGCGTGATCTCCACCAGATAGTCGAGCCTGATCTCGGTGTCGCGAATGTACTGCTGGTAGCGGCGGACAAAGCTGCCCCAGGGGCGGGTGCGACAAACGAACTCGAG
>JALOAH010000179.1 GCA_023228865.1 Porticoccaceae bacterium
AAGGCGCTCGCGGGTACGTCGGCAGTGCTTGTTGCTTGATCGTTACTCATTTTTTATCCCCTATAAAATTAAGCTGACTTAAACACGTGCTCAAGAGCTTCTTCTGGTGCAGGGTAGGGCGCGTCTAGCCCAAACTGAATTGCCTTGTCTACACGGGCTTTTTCTTCAGTCTCAATAGCCGCAGCTTGCTCCTCGCTCATGACACCCTCGGCGATCAGTTTAGCGCGGTACAATGGAATTGGATCTACCTGAAAATCCTTGCGATCACCGGTGATATAGCTGGCAGGGTCGCCCATAAAGTGGCCCCGCAAACGAGCGGTCTCAATCTCGAGAACGGTACCGCCTTCACCGTTACGCGCACGGTCTACAGCTCGCTGACAGGCTTCCCGGATCAGGTCTGCGTCGTTGCCTGCCACATGCTCGCCCACCAGGCCATAGGCTGCTGCCCGGTCACTGTTGCGCTCGATGGCGGTAGAAGCGGACTTATGAGTGGTTACTCCCCACTTGTTGTCTTCGATTACCGTGATCATCGGAAGTTTATAGATGCCGACCAAGTTTAATACTTCATGGAAAGCGCCTTGGTTGGCGGCCGCGTCACCAATAACGCTGACTGCGATGCCAGGTTTGCCCTGCATGCGACGGGCAAGCGCCATGCCTGCAGCAGGGCCCATGCCCTCTGCAATGATACCGCTGGAAGAAAAGTTTACGGAGGCATCATAGACGTGCATATGACCGCCCCGGCCACCGGAGAGCCCGGCTTTCTTGCCAAACAGCTCGGCAGCCATTTTGTCGAGATCAACTCCCCGGGCAATTGCCATATGGTGGGGGCGGTGAGCTGCAACGAGATAGTCGTCAGCGCTCAGGACGGAGCAGAGTCCTGCGGCTACAGGCTCCTGACCATGGGAAGTATGAAGTTCGCCTGGTAGAGGTCCTTTCCCAAAAGCAAATATTGGGGTTTTGTCAACCCAATACTGTTCGGTAAGGCGGTCGTCAAAGTGACGGCTTCGCACAATTACCCGATACATTTCAATTCTTGTTGAGTTGTTTGCAGACATAGTCACCCTCCGGGGGAAGTCGCTTGCTTATTAAGATATGCATACTTATTGTATGCTAATTCATATTTCGATGCGGCTCAATACAAATCCTGACTTTTCAGTGTGGATCGTGCTGGTTGCGGGCATGTTCGGGGCTTAGAGCCTCTGTCATATCGTGTGCCGCTGAGAGATTCAGCTGGGCCGCACCACACAATAAGCAGCTTTGCTGATGCTCAGCAAAGTGCGCGAATGATATGCTAGCATACGTGCCGATAGTATTGATGACAATGTTAAGTAACTGCCTGGCGGCAAGTGCCGCCAGTGACATAATAATGTGGAGTAATCTAGATGGCAGCGGTGGAGAATAAAAGGCCAAAGGTGCAGTTGGTAGTAGGTGCAGAATACCATGATGGAAACTTTGTCAGACGCCAACTTCTTGAATTATTGGCGGAACATCCTGAGGTTTTGACGGATTGCGATAGCGACTTTCACAGGGTGGGAGGGCTGGCAAAAGACGACTTTCTGATTACCTATACCAACAACCTGTTCCCGACAGGCGAAGAGAGGCACCTGTTGGCCTCCTTTCTCAACGATGGCGGTCGCTGGCTGGCAATCCATGGTTCTGCTGCTTGTACCCGTTTTAAGCCCCCTGCAGTAAATATCGGTGGCATTGAGCTGCCCGGCTTGACTGATACACCAGATCTTGAGCCAGAGTATATGGATCTGCTTGGGTGTCGCTTTGTTTCCCACTTGGCTCAGCAGCCGATTACTATCAGGCCGGTGGCTAGCCATCCTCTAGTGGTGGGCCTGCCAGCTTTTACTGTGGTGGATGAGCCCTACATTCTTGAGCTGCGTGGCGATTGTGAGGTGCTGCTGGAGTCACGATTCACGGGCGAGGCGCCGGGGTATGTGGAAGGCCCGTGGCTTGAAGATGAGCCCAGGCCGCAAATGCTTTTGCACCGCCATGGTCAGGGAGAGGTTGTTTATCTTGCTCCTGGACATGCTTGTGGACCCTTTGATCTGCAGCCTTTTATTAAAGAGTTACCGGTACAGCCAGGGCCGTGGCTGGATGAAACCTATCGAGAAGTTCTGCGTCGTTGTATCGTTTGGGGCGCAAGGTTAGGAGAGGAAGAGATCTTGTAAGCAGTCTAAGGCTGCGCAGGGTTTAAGCTTTTGCTGCTGAGCGCTCAGCATGGTGGCGTGTACTGTCATTGTTAGAATCGCATGGTATACTAGCTTATTGTATGTAAGATGTTTAACCTGCTTGCGGATTGTAGTCAGTCTGCCGTATCGGCAATTATTGTCCCAGGTTAACGATCAGTCCAACGCGAAAATCATTTTGTAACCATTCAAATATTGAGAGCCGGATCATGACAAGCAATCCCGACAGCACCACTGCTGCCCGCACCTTGTTTTCTCCTGAACACCACCAGTTTCGGGAAACAGTACGCCGATTTGTAGAAGATGAGCTGGTTCCCCACCACGAAGAGTGGGAAAAGCAGGGCGTCGTGCCGCGGGAAGTGTGGCGCCGTGCGGGGGAAGTGGGCTTGCTGTGTCCCAATATCCCCGAAGAGTATGGTGGCTTTGGCGCCGATTGGTTGTACAACGTTGTGGTGATCGAAGAGCTGGCAAGGGCGGGTATTACTGGACCCGGCTTTATGGTCCACTCAGAAATGGTGGCCCCCTACATTCTTGCCTGGGGCAGCGAAGAGTTAAAGAAAAAGTGGCTTCCCAAAATGGTCAGCGGTGAAGCCATTGGTGCTTTGGGACTCACCGAGCCGGGCGCCGGGTCTGATGTCAAGGAAATCCGTACACGCGCTGTACGAGACGGAGATCGATACACTATCAATGGTCAAAAAGTCTATATCTCGAATGGACAGCTGTGCGACATTATCGTCTTGGCCTGTAAAACTGACCCCGCAGCGGGTGCTAGAGGCGTTAGTTTGATTGCGGTAGAAACTGATCAGGCCGGGTTCGAGCGGGGACGTAATCTGGACAAGATCGGCCTCAAAGCGCAAGACACTTCAGAGATTTTCTTGACTGATGTTACAGCACCTGTTGAGCATCGTCTGGGAGAAGAAGGCAAAGGCTTTTCCATGATGATGACCAAGCTCGCTCAGGAGCGTTTGACTCAGGCCGTGCGGAGCATTTGTGTTTGCGAAGCAGCCATTGAGTGGACAGTGGACTACACCTCTGAGCGTAAAGCATTCGGTAAGACTATTGCTGACTTCCAGAACACACAGTTTGTGCTGGCGGATCTGGCTGCAGAGACCCTTTCTGCACGTGTCTTTACCGACTGGTGTGTCAGTCGCTTTATGGAAGGCAATTTAACGCCAGTGGAGGCAGCCAAGGTTAAATTGATAGTTACCAACCTGCACTGCAAGGTGGTGGATCAGTGCCTGCAGTTCTTTGGTGGCTATGGCTATATGACCGAATATCCCATTGCCCGAGCTTATATCGACGCGCGCATCACCCGTATTGCCGGTGGTGCTGCAGAAGTTATGAAGCAGATTATTGGCCGGGATCTTTTCGCAGGAAAACTCTAATCAACTTTTGCGTATTGGTGTGTAGTGTTCCGACCAGGCTATGCTCCACGCTGTTTATTGTGGGAGAAAAGTAAGTGATGGCGAAAGAGAGCTCTCTATTCCGTACTCTGGCCTTGGGTGCTGTTACGGCCCCGAACCGTTTGGCATTTGCGCCCTGTACACGGCATCGCTCCCGCATTGATGGGGTGCCTACCGATCTCAACGTGGAGTACTATCGGCAGCGAGCCAGCGCCGGCTTGCTTATTACTGAAGGCACTGCCCCCAGCGCGATGGGAGTGGGCTACCTGTTCACACCGGGCCTTTATACGGAGGCCCATATACGGGGCTGGCGAAAAGTGACTGACGCAGTTCACGCTGAGGGCGGAAGAATTTTCTGTCAGCTGATGCATACTGGTCGCTTGTCCGATTCGTTGCTACTGCCCGAGGGGGCTACCCCGATTGCGCCTTCCGCGGTACAGCCGGATCCCACTGCACGCCACTACACTGTGAACTGTCCGCGGCCCAAGCGCGAGGTACCCTACCCGGTGCCTCGCGCTATGACGCGAGCAGATATTCAGAAGACCGTGGATGAGTATGCCCATGCTACGCGCTGTGCACTGGACGCCGGCTTCGATGGCGTCGAGCTCCATGCCGCTAGCGGCTATCTGCCGATGCAGTTCCTATCGACCAACACCAACCTCCGCAACGATGAATATGGCGGCTCGGTGGCCAACCGTTGTCGCTTTGTTGTCGAGTGTTTGGAGGCTATGGCGGCGGTCAATGGCCCTCGGTTCGTCGCTGCCAAGGTGTCTCCCGGTTGGACGTTTCACAACGTGATGGATGATGATCCGCAGGCCACCTATAGCCATCTCGCCAAGGAGATAGCAGGGAAAGGCTATGCG
>JALOAH010000180.1 GCA_023228865.1 Porticoccaceae bacterium
CTCTGGAAGAACTGACGGCTTTGCGAGAGTATCAACAGACTTCACCGCTCCTGCCGCCTTGCACACTGTGTTCTTATACGGCAACCCTTGAGAATCTAGTCGATCTACGGAAACTTCATCATGGTGAGCCCTGGGATGATCTTTGGCATGATTGGAGTGAAGACTGGCGTCATCTGAAATTTGAATTACATATTGAGCCGCCAAGTTGGGTACTGGGTGATCTTGTGCGCAACAAAGGTTATACGGGCATCCTTTTTCCCAGTCAGACGAACGAAGGTGGAACGAATATCGTTGTGTTCCTGGATCGCATCAAGAACACTAATAAAATCAAGGTTAATGACCCGTTTGGGCAGCTTCCTCGTGATCAAGCGAGTTGGCTTCGTTGAGTAAGCGTCGCTCTACGGTTTTATAGCCTGGTGCAATAAATTATTGTTATGCATGCGCTGACACCATCGCATGCACTGATCGCTGTTCACACGAATACGCGGGTTTAAAATATCAAGCGAAAAAAGGTCACGGTTCACACAGAGCCGATGCGGGGGGTATGGGCCCGCGGGCGCATAATGCAAATGATGGGCTCAGGATTCAAGCACGTCGTGTAGCGATTGGGCATGTACAAACCGGACGACCCAGTGCTGCAGCACGGCGGTATCGGCGTGCTGCAAACGCTGACTCACCCAGTCAGGCAAGTCACCAAATTTTTGCTGCAGTTGAGCGTGAAGCATGCCGGCAATTCCGGTGTGAGCACCTTGTTCAATACCTTGTTCAAGGCCTTGCTGAATACCTTTGGCCAAACCGGCCTGCAGTCCTTTTTGCATGCCGATTTCTTCGGCGGCCTGGCGTTCGCGACGCAGGCGCACGCGTTGAAAGCTGTTGAGTCGTTCCATGGTGTGTTCATCCTCGATGTGCTGGGCGGCAGTGTAGAAGGCGTCTTCCAGCGGTTCGGGCAAAGTCAGCAGGGTATCAATGACCAGCATCAGCTGAAACCGCTTGTCGACGCTATAGCCCCAATATTTCAATAGTTTAGCCAATTCCAGCTTGCTGACCAAACGGGCTTGGTCGGGCCGGGTGGCGCGGCATGCCAGTTGGGCCAGAACGACGACGGCAAAGGGGTTGGTGGGTGCTATTGAATGCAACTCATGCTGCCGCGTTTCCCATGCCGCGAGGTTGACGACGGGAAACCGGAAGACGTGCTCGCCACCCAAAACGGGTACGCGAAACGTTTCAACCTCCGGCCCACGTTTGCGATCCAGCAGGATGGCGCAGGGGAAATGGGTATACCCTGGGTAGGCTTCGAACAACCGGTGATGGTAGCGCAGCATGCGCAGGGCCAGGGTTTTACCGGCACGGCGGGTTTGGACTTCGATGTGAATCAACAACAAGGCATCGTGGCCCTGATTAAGCCGTACCTTGGCCAGTTGATCCACGTACCGCACATCGGGCTGGATGACTTTTTGCAGACGGCGCAATTCAGTGGCCAGAAACTCCGGGGGTATTGTCCAGTTGATCTGGTCATGGATTGCCGGCCAGAACAAACGCAGGCAGTCGGGCAACCACCAGCGCAAGGCGTCTTTCCAGGCGCGGTCGAAGTCGGGGCGCTCGGCGGTGGCGGCTTCTGAAACAATTTTGGATGCGTTGCCAGTACCATAACTGGCAGCTTCAAATGCCCCAGAGCCATCTTCTGCGGCGTTCGTTGCATCGGGTACAGGCTCGGTCAACCCGTAGCCAAAATCCCTTGAGCATCTTTCCAGTCGTCGCCACAGATTCATGGTTGCCCCTTCGATGGCTGCCGGGTTGGCAGCATGTAGCGCTACTGTATCGAGGCGCTCATTCAGCGGCTATTCGCAATGATGCGAATGGATTAAAGGGTCATGTTTGAATTGATCGCGCCGGAACGTATCAAGTTGTTGGGCGGACCGTGTGGGGAAAATCGGAATGCCGTCAACAGGAATGGCAGGCTCTCGCTTGTTGCGTTGCCGTTCAGCAATTTAAACGTCACGGTTCGCGCACAGCCGATGCAGGAGGTATGGGCCTGCGGGCACGGGCACGGCCCCTGCGGGGCTTCCCGCTGTCAGGCACCGTCGCGAGGCGGGCGCTAAACTCGCGGATCGACCCGCCCCCGGCGGCTCGAAAACGCCCGCTCAAACACCGCGCCCTTGCCTCCTCGCGCCGGCACCCGCCAGCGGCGTGGCCAAGCCCTTCAGCTCATACCCCCTGCACCGGCTTGGGAAGGTGTTGGCTACTCGCAAAGTGACGCGAACGCTACACATTGAGGGGGAAGCGTGACAATTTTTGAATTGGTCTGTCGCCGCACCGCAGAGCCTCGTTTTGGTGGTTGGTTCGCACGCAATACCGTGGTTTGTTTTTGCGCTTGATATCCGTTGCTACAAAACTCCTCTGGTTTGCAGATCGGGTCTTTGACAAATGCCTGTGGTTGCACGGTAACTAAGCGACCGTACTGTGGCTGCCCACACAGCCCCACGCGCCCTGTTACCCGCCCCGTAACCCCAACACAAAAATCTTTGTCCCCCCGCCTAAAGACTTACCCCCTGTGCCCGTAAACCCAACCAAGATGGTGTTTTAACAGTGCCATAGCAAGCCAGCACCACCCCAAACTGCTTCAGGCCTAAAAAAACACCAAAACCACCCTAAATAAAAGCCGCGCCGTACCGTTAACCAGTCATACAGGAAATACCGGACCAGCCCGACACAGTAGTGTAGGGCCAGGTTTCAACCCGAAGCGGGTTTCCTGGCTTTCCGGCAGTTCTAAGCCACTGCCTTTTCAACACTAGGAGTAATCAATGCCTGTTATCAACACTAACAGGCATTGACGCTCTAACCTGTTGATTTATAAGAATAAAAATTCACAGGGTAGGCATTTATATACACTCCAATATACACAAATATTGTGGCTTTCCGTGGCCGTCAGTAGAAGCTATTTAAGGGAAAACCCTAGGCGAACTGAAGTGGTCGATATGCAACGCCACCTGCTATCGCTGGAACGCCTTGCGCTCAACACCGCTTCGAGCTGTTCCAGCAGAGGGTCTATCCCTGGCCCCTGAAATTCGATACAATGCAAGTGACAAAACCCGCCAAGGCTATGCGCGAAAGCGTATCCTCAAACCGGCGGGTTACTTTTTTGGGCCAAGCATCGCGAGTCAGTAGGCTCACTCCCTGGCATGAGCAGACATGACGACGCCACGATCTTCGTTCACAAAACCCTCCACGAACTACGACGAGCAAGTTGCCATCCTGCGGCAGCGAGGTATGCGAGTCGATGACCCCGAGTCAGCCAAGTTCTACCTTCAGCATCTGAACTATTACCGTCTGAGTGCTTACTGGCTACCCTTCGAAGCCAGCCATAACCCTCATCAGTTTCATCCCGGTACTCGATTCGAGGATGCACTTAATCTGTACATCTTTGATCGAGAGTTGCGTCTGCTGATTATGGATGCAATTGAGCGCATAGAGGTATCGGCTCGGAGCCAATGGGCTTACCAGCTTGCACATCAGCATGGCCCGCACGCTCATCTGGATGCTGCCCTTGCTGTGGATTCGGGGCGGTGGCAGTCGAATATTCTCAAGTTGACCAAGGAAGTCCAGCGATCTGATGAGGTATTCATCAGGCACTTGAAAATGACTTATTCAGAAGCGCTACCACCCCTTTGGGCCGTATGCGAAGTCATGTCTCTGGGACTGTTATCGCGCTGGTACGGGAATCTCAAGCCCATGCCTACTCGCAGGGCCATTGCTTCCATCTATGGGCTGGATGAAAAAGTATTCGGGTCGTGGCTGCATCACTTGGCCTTCGTGAGAAACATTTCCGCTCACCACGGGCGCTTGTGGAACAGAGAGTTCACAATCACACCGCTGCTGCCAAAAGGGAAGCCCGCAGCCTTGAAGTCGCAACTTCAGCCGGGTTCTCGCCGGTTGTATAACGCTTTAGTCATCATGCTGCACTGCATGGACGTTGTTTCTCCCGACCATAGCTGGCGTAGCCGATTGATAAGTCTGATTGAGTCCCACCGCGTACCTGTGGCAGCGATGGGGTTTCCAGCGAACTGGAAAAATTTGCCGATTTGGCGTTAAGCAATGAACCTGTCGTTCCGCGTTTAAGACATCACGGAACAACATGGGAACGCTCTCGATCACCTCACACCCGCAACCTTTCAGGCTCCCTTCCATAAGACGGCTGCATCAGCGGAATCGCATCAACATTCTGCAAGTCTTCCATCCCGTCATCCTCATCTCCTTCCCCGTCGCCGCCATACCCGTAACTCTCATGGGCGCGCATGCGTTCGATGAAGTCGGTTGCTGCGGCTGAGTTCAGGGATTCGTGCTGCAGCAGGTAGGTCATGAGTAGCGGGCGTTTGGCTGCCAGGGGACGAACGACGATGTTG
>JALOAH010000181.1 GCA_023228865.1 Porticoccaceae bacterium
CGGTTGTTGAGGCGCTGGTGAAGGGTTTCAAGGGAGGGCGGCAGAATAAAAATGCCCACGGTTTCCGGCATGAGATGGCGCACCTGGGCGGCGCCCTGCCAGTCAATTTCCAGAATCACGTCTATGCCCCTGTTGAGGGTGTCCTCAACCCAGGCGCAGGAAGTACCGTAATAATTGTCAAAAACCCGGGCGTGTTCGAGAAAGGCGCTGTTTTCCAGCATGGCGACAAAGGTGGGCTCGTCGACAAAATGATAATTGACGCCATCCTGCTCGCCGGGGCGCATGGGTCTGGTGGTGTGGGAAACCGAAACCTGAATGCTGTCCGATGATTCTACCAGCGCCTTTACCAGGCTGGTTTTGCCCGCCCCTGAGGGAGCGGATACAGTAAATAATGTGCCTGTACCTGTCATGTTAGTGGTCTGCGCTGGATACGGGTTTTCCGGTGGCTTCCGGGCATTTGCGGTGATTATACGGTGCAACGCCGCTGCCGTCATGCCTGTGGACAGCAGGTTTATCGAGTTGCTTTTTTTGTTTTTGCGGTGGCCTGAGCTTCAAGGGGATTATCGGGCCAGGGATGTCTGGGGTAGCGACCTTTGAGATCCTTGCGCACATCAAAATAGGTGGTTTTCCAGAAATTGGCGAGATCCCTGGTGACCTGCACCGGCCGCCGCGCCGGTGACAACAGGTGAATCAGCACGGGAATGCGGCCATTGACCAGGGTGGGGGTGGTTGTCTGGCCAAACATCTCCTGAAGCTTGACCGCAAGCACAGGTTCCTCGCCGCTGTAATCCAGGGGCAGCCTGGCGCCGCTGGGAACGAGAATATGGCTGGGCGCGAGCTGGTTGAGCTGTTGTTGCAATGACCAGTCGAGGCTTGACAGCACATAGCTGGCCAGGGGCAGGCGCTCCAGCTGATCGAGACGGGTAATGCCGTTGATGTGGGGTTGTAGCCAGGTTTCCAGGGTTTCAAGAAGGTTTTTGTCGCTGACGTCTGGCCAGGGCGCGCCGAGCACAGCGTGAAGCAAGCGCAGGCGACCCAGCAGCTGGCGATCTTCCTGTGACCAGTTAAAGCTGCCCCGCACACGAATGGCGTCCACTAGGGCGGCACTGATGGCCTCGGGAGGCAGCTGTTTCAGCGGGCGACGTTCAACAATAAGAGTACCGAGCTTGCGAATTTGTTCGCCGCTTAAGCGGCCTGCGGCGTTGTCCCAGGCAATGTGATCGTGCCAATCTTTTGTTTTCGGGAAACAGGCCTCCAGGGTGTCTCCGCTTAGGGCGGCAGCATAAAAAATTCTCGCGCCACTGGCCTGGCCGTCCAGCTCTACAGCGACAATATAGGGCTGCCGCGCCAGGGGATGGTTCTCTGGCAACTGCCCCTGACCGCCGGTTACCAGTTTGAAGCGACCATTGCCCTGGTGCTGGGCGATGCGGTCGGGAAAGGCGCGGGCAAGCAGCGCCGCCATGTCGGTGCAGGTTGTTATTTCCAGTGCGCAACTGGCGCGGGACGCCCATTGCTGCGCCGCCTGGTACCAGCGCCTGTCGTTGCCATGGCTGGTTTTGCTGGGAAGGCGGCTGAACAGGGTGGCGAGATCAATATCGTCGCCGCCGGGGGATTCCTCCAGCCAGGCCACCAGCCAGCAGGCGAGGGGCAACTGCTGGCAAACCCTGGCGGATTCCAGCAACACCGCCAGGCGCGGCTGGGTTGGCCAGCGGGCGCAAGCTTTGCCCATATCTGTCAGCACAGTGCCGTCAGCGGTGATTCCCAGGGTGTTCAGCAATTGGCGACCGGCAGTCAGTGCCGCCTGCGGCGGTGGCGTGACCCAGTGCAGTTGGTTGGCGTCGGCGACCCCCCAGCGCACCAGCTCAAAAGCCAGCGCCGATAAATCCGCCTGGAGAATTTCTGCCTCTCTGTGGGGTGTCAGCAGTTGTTCCTGTGACCACAAGCGATAACAGTAACCCGGCGCTTCCCGCCCGGCGCGACCGCGGCGCTGGTCGGCGCTGGCGCTATTGACGCTGCGGGTGTCCAGTTTGGTCAGCCCCGAACGAGGTTGAAAAACCGGCAATCGCTCCAGGCCGGCATCAATGACAATGGTGACACCGGGAACCGTCAGGCTGGATTCGGCAATGGCGGTTGAGAGAATAATCCGTCTGCGGCCATCTGGCGGCGGGCGCAACACCTGTTGTTGCTGGCGGAGATTGAGCTGACCATGGAGAGGGTGGATGTCAACGGTGTCGCCGACGGCAGCTTCCAGGGCGCGGTGGAGGCGGCGAATTTCACCGACACCGGGAAGAAAAACCAGCAGATGGCCGCTGTGATTTGCCAGGGCTTCGACAATGACTTTGACGCGATGGTTTTCCGCGGGCTCCCGCGCAGCGCGCAGCCCCGCAGGGGGTGGCCGATAATAGGTGGTCACCGGCCAGCTGCGTCCCGGACAGTTGATAACCGGCGTTTCCTTACCTAGTGCTCTGAGCAGTGCTTCAACGTCCAGAGTGGCAGACATGACCAATAATTTCAGGTCTTCCCGCAAACCCTGTTGCACGTCCAGCGCCAGGGCAAGGCCGAGGTCAGCCTCCAGGCTGCGCTCATGAAATTCATCAAAAATAATACCGGCAACCCCTTCCAGAAGCGGGTCGCTCTGCAGCATGCGGGTGAGAATCCCCTGGGTAACCACATCAATTCTGGTGCTGGCGCTGACCTTGCTTTCACCCCTCACTCTGTAGCCCACCGTTTCGCCCACAGCTTCACCGAGCTGTTCTGCCATATAGGCAGCCGCCAGTCGCGCCGCCACTCGCCGCGGTTCCAGCAACAGCCAGCGCCCCGATGTCGCCGCCGTGGTTGCCAGCAAATACAGCGGCGCTCTGGTGGTTTTGCCCGCTCCCGGTTCCGCCACCAACAGGCAGCGGTTGTGGTCAGACAGTGCTTGCCCCAGATGCGGCAGTACGGTTTCAATGGGCAGGGGCGGGTTGGGCATCGACTGTGATCAGCTGGAATAATCTGTGTGGTGTTAGTGATTAAGCGCCATTATGCCGCTGTGAATAAAAAAATCATGATTTTTTGGCTGAAAAATGGTCGCGGGGTAATAAGGGCCAGCAGTGACGGGTGCTAAAAAACAGCGCCTTTAGGATAGTTGATGAGCAAAAAAAGAAAAACCAGGATCTTGAAATTTAGTGCAGACCCTGGTTTCTATTTTCAGGAAATACTGACGCCCACCGCAGTTGCTTCGCCGCCGCCAATACAGAGGCTGGCGATGCCTTTCTTTGTGTTGGTGTTGTGCAGAGCGGATATCAACGTCACCAAAATGCGCGCGCCGGAACAGCCAATGGGATGCCCCAGAGCACAGGCGCCGCCGTAGATATTGATTTTGTCGCGGGGAATCTCGAGTTCTTTCATTGCCGCAAGCGCCACGACGGCAAAGGCTTCGTTAATTTCGTACAGATCGACATCCGCCGCTGTCCAGTCCAATTTGGATTTAAGCTTGCGGATGGCGTGCACCGGCGCAGTAGTAAACCAGGAAGGTTCGTTGGCGTGCTGTGCATGACCTTCAATGGTGGCCAGAATCTTGAGTCCTTTTTGTTCGGCCAGGGACTTGCGCATCATAACCACCGCAGCGGCGCCATCGGAAATGGAGCTGGAGTTGGCGGCGGTGACCGTACCATCTTTTTTAAACGCGGGTTTCAGTTGGGGAATTTTCTCCGGCATGGCTTTGCCGGGTTGTTCATCAGTATCGACGATGATCTCGCCCTGGCGGCCGGCGATGACCACTGGCGTGATTTCAGTCTTAAAATCGCCGTTGGCAATTGCCGCTTTGGCGCGGCTTAAGGATTCCAGGGCAAAGTTATCCTGATCCTCGCGGCTGAAACCAAACTTGTCAGCACATTGCTCGGCAAAGGTGCCCATGGAGCCGCCGCTGTAGGCGTCCTGAAGGCCGTCATAGAGCATATGATCAAGAATCTGGGCGTGGCCAAATCGGTAGCCGACCCTCCCTTGGGGAATGAGATAGGGTGCATTGGACATGCTTTCCATGCCGCCGGCAACCACAATCGATGCGCTGCCCGCTAGGATTGCATCGTGGCCAGCCATAATGGTTTTCATGCCGGAGCCGCAAACTTTATTGAGGGTGGTGCAGGGTACGCTATCGGGAATGCCCGCTTTTATGGAGGCTTGCCGCGCTGGCGCCTGGCCTGCACCTGCCGGCAGTACACAGCCCATCAAAACTTCGTCTATAGTGTCAGCGGCAATGCCCGCATGGCTGAGAGCGCCTTTAATGGCGGTGGCGCCGAGATCTGTCACCGACTGGGATGATAGGGAGCCTTGCATGCCGCCCATGGGGGTGCGAGCCATGCCGACAATGACGACTGGATCATTCATAATTTATCCTCCAAAAAAGGGTGAAA
>JALOAH010000182.1 GCA_023228865.1 Porticoccaceae bacterium
GTCAAAGATATTGTGGCTGAGGAAACGAGCGGCGACCACTCTTCATATAAGGGCGGCTATGAGAAGATTGCCGGCGATTTTCGTGGCATGCGAGTCATGGCGGTCGGCAGCCTCGACTACAATATGGATATCATCAAGGAATTTTATGCGGAAAATAATATCGGGCGGATCAATCATGGTGGTGCTTGGGAAACGGCGATTAATTATGCCCTTAATCCCGAGTATTATCAGCCGCAATATCTGGATGCTGAAAAATATCCCCAGCATTATGGCCCTTTGGCGGAAGAACATTACGAGGGATGCCTGCGACCAGTTCGTTCAGAGTATCGCAAGATAACTCCCGAGCTGGCACACAAGCTCTTTGATGTCACTCTACAGCGATTTGCCGCCGATGTCCTTGAAAACTATAAAAAAATCGCGCCATAGTAGGTTGTTTCAAGCAGGTAGCTGCAAATAAAAAAACCAGTTTCATCGACAGCCGAGAAAGGCGGGCGGTGAAACTGGGTCCGTAGGCGCTAGCTTTGCGCAAATATAAAATATGGGGTGACTGACCGGGCTCGAACCGGCGACCTTCTGGGCCACAACCAGACGCTCTAACCAACTGAGCTACAGCCACCATGTTTGGTACAACCTATAATATGACTGCTGAATCAAATTATTCAAGCGATTTAGTGGCAGGGAAAAGTTTTTGTGCTTTGAGAGGGTAAAGCGTCAGTGACGCACTGCGCCGAAGGCGCATTATAGTATTGTTTCACCGCTACAATTTGTTAATATTTGCTTTTATGGGAGAAGTCTATGGCAAGCATTTCGGTCAATACTGGCAAGCCATACAAAGTGCAGATCGAGGCTGGGATTCGCCATCGGATTGGCGAAATCTTGTCAGCGAGGGGCTGGCATGGCAAGATCGCTTTGCTCAGCGATGATCTAGTTCTTGCTTTGCATGGGAAGGCGGTCAAGGATTCCTTAAGCAATTCTGGCTTCAAGGTGGTGGAATACGCATTTCCAAATGGTGAAAAATCTAAAAACATGCAAACTGTCAGCAGCATACTGGAGTTTATGGCAGCTAGTCAGCTGACTCGTTCTGACTTGGTAGTTGCTCTTGGCGGTGGCGTAGTCGGCGATATCGCCGGTTTTTGCGCGGCGATATATTTACGCGGCATCAGCTTTGTGCAGATGCCGACTACCTTGTTGGCGGCCATCGATTCTTCGGTGGGCGGTAAAACAGGAGTCGATCTGAGCGCTGGCAAGAACTTGGCAGGTGCTTTCTGGCAGCCTGAGGTAGTGTTCTGCGACAAGGAAATGATCGATACTTTGCCGCTGGAAATTTTCAATGAGGGAGTTGCGGAGGCGATCAAGTACGCCGTTATCGCCGATAAAGAATTGTTTGACCTGCTATCGGCTGGGCGTTTGCAAGAGGAGCTTGAACGGGTCATCGCGCGCTGTGTGCAGATCAAAAGCGATGTGGTCAGTGAAGATGAATTCGACCGCGGCAGGCGACAGTTGCTGAATTTTGGCCACACTATTGGGCACGCTATCGAAAAATGCGCCAATTTTACTCTAAGTCATGGGCATGCGGTGGCGGCGGGCATGGTGATGATAGCCGATATCGCCTGGCGAAATGGATGGTCAGTGGAAAACTGCGCGCCGCCCATCAGACAAGCACTCGAGATCTTTCATCTCCCAACCAGTTCGCCGTACGAATTTAAGAGTCTGACCGCAGCTATGCTGTCCGACAAAAAACGCCAGGGTGAAACAATCAGCATCGTTGTCCCGCAACAAATCGGCAAAGCCAGCCTCAAAAAACTAGCCATCACGGAATTAGAAAGATTGTAACGGACAATTCTTTTCTTATGTCTTTCCTGGCAAAAATCTTTTTGCTAGGGGGCAATACGGCGGTGGTGCATTGAGAGAATCATCCACAACAATCCATGAAGCTAATACCGACAGGTGTGACATTATGAATATCATCATTGAGCCGGTCAAGTTGACTGGCAGCATCTTGGCACCGCCATCAAAGTCAGCTGCGCACCGAATACTGATCGCGGCAGCTTTGGCTACGCAGGCAAGCAAAATCATCTTAAGCGAGGAGTCTGAGGATACCCGGGCCACCCGCAAATGCCTGCAAGCACTGGGGGCGCAATGTCAACGACAAGGCGAGACAATAGCAATTACTCCAGTCAGCATTCCTTCCAGCGGAGCCGAATTAAATTGCGGCGAAAGCGGCTCGACCTTGCGCTTCCTATTGCCAGTCGCGGCCAGCCTTAGTGACAAGGTGAAATTTACTGGTCATGGGCGTTTGCCAGACCGCCCGCTTTCACCATTCCGAGAGGAGCTGCAAGCGCACGGCTGCGAGTTTTCAGCCGACAAATTACCCTTCACCATATCAGGAAAGTTACGCGCTGGCCGTTTTTGCCTGCCTGGTAATATCAGCTCCCAATTTATCTCAGGCCTCCTTTTTGCCTTGCCAAGGCTGGAAAAGGACAGCCGCATCGAGTTGAGCAGCAAACTAGAATCGTCAGGATATGTCGATTTGAGCAGAGAAATATTGGCGGATTTTGGCATTGTTATCGAGCAAGAAAATAATGCTTTCAATATTCCAGGGCGACAAAGCTACCTCACGCCAGGCCAAATTGCCGTGGAGGGCGATTGGTCCAACGCCGCCTTCTATTTAGCCGCAGGGGCACTATCGGGGCCAGTCGAAATAAATGGATTGAAAAAAACTTCCAGCCAGGGCGACCGCAGAATCCTGCATGAATTGCGCCGTTTTGGCGCAACTGTAGAGGAGTGCGACGGGGGAATCATGGTGTCGCCAGGCGATCTGCAAGCGACAGATATCGATGTAGGTGAAATCCCCGACTTGCTGCCGATTTTAGCTGTGCTTGCCGCTTTTGCCGAGGGCAAAAGCCTTCTTTACAATGCAGCGCGCCTACGTATCAAGGAGAGCGACCGCCTGCAAGCAGTGCGTGAAATGCTGCATAATCTAGGCGGAAAGGTTGAAGAGAGGGAAGATTCCCTGCTCGTCTACGGGCAAAAGCAGCTACAAGGCGGGGTAATCGACAGCCATAACGACCATCGGATTGTTATGGCCGCCGCCATCGCCGCCTGCCGTTGCCAAAAGGCAGTGCGCATCAACAATGCCAAGGCGGTGCGAAAATCATGGCCGAATTTCTTTTCAGTCTATGCCAATTTGGGAGGCAAAGCAAAAGATGTCATCTAAATTCGGAAAAACTCTCCAAGTCAGTATTTTTGGTCAATCGCATGGCGAGGGGATCGGAGTGCTTATCGACGGCTTGCCACCTGGTGAAAAACTGGATATGGCGGCCATTGATCTTTTTATGCGTCGCCGTGCGCCAGGTCGCAGCCGACTGGCCACTGCGCGACAGGAAGGCGACAAAGCAGAATTCATTGCGGGATTAGTTGATTCGGTTACCTGTGGTGCTCCAGTATGTGCGATAATCCGCAACCAGGACACCCGCTCGCAGGATTATCAGCAAATGGCGGATATACCGCGGCCAGGACACGCCGACTACCCAGCAGCAATACGCTACAAGGGAGCCCAGGATGTCCGCGGCGGCGGGCATTTTTCGGGACGCCTGACTGCGCCCCTCTGCATTGCCGGGGCAATCTGTCTGCAGCTGCTCGCAAAACGCGGCATTTCAGTTGGTGCGCATATCGCCTCAATAGCCGATATTGACGACGACCCGCTGCCAACAAGGGGCCTGAGCAAAGAATTTCTAGGTCAGATCGCAGACAAGCCTTTTGCAGTGATCAATGATCTTTGCGGCGAAAAAATGCAGCAGGCCATTTTATCTGCCGCCGCCGAGCATGATTCACTTGGCGGCATTATCGAGTGCTGCGCGATCAACTTTCCTGCAGGAGTTGGCAATCCCTTATATGATGGTCTTGACAACCGCCTGGCGCAAGCCATCTTCGGCATACCAGCCATCAAGGGGCTGGAATTCGGCAGCGGTTTTGCTGCCGCGCGGAGCCGTGGTTCAGTCAACAATGATCCGTGGCGCATCGAAAACGGCAAGGTGATCACAAGCAGCAATCACCATGGCGGCATACTGGGCGGACTGAGCAGCGGCATGCCTATAGTCTTCAGAGTCGCCATAAAACCGACTCCCTCAATTGCCAAAACGCAGTCATCAATAAGTCTTTCGCGGCAGGAAAATACAAGCCTCAATATCACTGGCCGCCATGACCCGTGCATCGTTCCCAGAGCAGTACCATGCCTCGAGGCAGTGACCGCCATTGTCCTTCTAGACTTCCTTCTCGAAATAAATAAATAGTGCGCCTTCGGCGCAGTGCGTGGTGCGTGGGGCGTGGTGCGTGGTGCGTGGTGCGTG
>JALOAH010000061.1 GCA_023228865.1 Porticoccaceae bacterium
TCACCAATGGGTGTCCGCACACCGCTGACAATAACAACTTCTCTTTGCGCCATTCTGTTTCCTCCGGGAATGTTTATTGCTCACGGGGAAGATCCCGCGATAAATTTCAATGGTTTTCGAATCGGCAATTATGCCACAAGCGCGGCTAAACCGACATTTTAATGGCCGCCCTCAGACAGTGCGAACATTGCGCTCCGCCGCCCAGTTGCGCAGACCGTGGAGTTTTTCCGCCATCACCGCCGACAGGGGCGCTGTCGCCATCACCTCGGCAACAATGGACTCCGTCGTCAGGGGCATATTCTTGGCGTCAGGGGCACCGGCGGATGTCGCCAAGCCGCTATAGAGCGCCGCCACTACAGCCTGTTCTATTTCCGCGCCGCTGAACCCCTCACTGGCGGCGGCCAGCGCATCAAGATCGAAATGGGAGGTGTCGCAATCACGTTTGCCGAGATGGATTGCGAATATCTCTCTGCGCACCTCCGCACTCGGCAGATCGACAAAAAAGATTTCATCAAAGCGGCCTTTTCTTAACAGCTCCGCCGGAAGGCGGGAGATATCATTGGCGGTGGCAACCATAAATACCGAGGTTTTGCGCTCCTGCATCCAGGTGAGCAGGGTTCCCAGCACCCGCTGCGACACCCCGGCGTCATTGTCGCCGCTGCTGATGGCCTTTTCGATCTCATCGAGCCAGAGCACGCAGGGCGACATCTGATCCGCCAACTGCAGGGCTTCGCGAAGATTGCGCTCCGTTTCACCATAGAATTTGTTGTATAGGGCGCCCACATCGAGACGCAGCATCGGCAAGCCCCACAGTCCCGCCACCGCCTTGGCGGCAAGGCTTTTGCCACCCCCCTGAACGCCCAAAAGGAGCACGCCCTTGGGGGTATCCATTTTTATTTTGGTGCCGACATTGAAAAACGCGTCCTTGCGCAAGCTCAGCCAGTTTTTTAAATTTTCCATGCCGCCGATATGGTTGAAATCTTCAACCTCATAACTGTATGTGAGCACAGCCTCCATATCCATAAGGCGAAACTTGGCCGTATTGATTTCGGGAATATCACTGTCGGTGATGGCGCCATCGTCATAGATTGCGGTTTTCACCAGGCGCCGCACTTCGCCATGGCTCAAGCCACGCAGGGCTCTAGCAAGGCGATTGATGGTGGCGCCATCAGCACGAACCTTATTGCCCTGGTTCTTCACCGCCCACTTTCTCGCCTCATCTTTTACCATGGCGAGAATTTCCCCCTCCGAGGCCAGGGACAAGCTGAATTTTGCCGCGAGCCGGACAAGCTCCGGCGGCAAATTCAGCTGATGACTGACCAACACCAGGGTCACGGCACCCTGATCATGCTTGAGGGCAATGTCCTTAAGGAGGCGCACATTTTTGGGCTGATCCTCGATCCAGGGATGGAAATCGCAGAGCATATAGATACCCGGATGGGCGCGGTCTCTGATGTGCCGCAGCACCTGTTCCGGCTCGGTGAGCTCGCCGTCCTGCTCCAGTTGCAAGCCAAAATGGGAGGCTCTGAGACCGTCGGTGACCGTCCAGCGCAGCAGGGGTTTTTGCTGGTCGCAGGCGACCCGCTGCAATAACTCCAGGGCGGCTTTTTCATCGTGGGTTTCAACAACAATTAAAGAAGCCTGGGCAGAGATAATGACTCCGAGGTCGCGAGCATCCTGCATGGTTTTATCCTCTCAAAATTGATTGTTTAGTGGCCGCGGGACAGGCCGGGAGAATGGCCATCACCACTGATCCTTTGATCGGCAGCCAAGTTTAGCTACAATCTTCACTCCAAAACACTCTTTCATAGACCAAAATGGCAACCCGGAATTTTTCACCCCTCGACAGGCTTATCAACGGCGCAGACCGCGCCCTGCGCACTCTGACAAACAATGCCAGCAGCGCCCAGCGCCATATACCGATGGCGCCGGGGGATGACTCCCTGCTCAGTGACAAAGAAAAAAGTCATGCCGCTGGCTTAATGCGCGTCAACCACAGCGGTGAAGTTTGCGCCCAGGCGCTCTACCAGGGTCAGGCTTTAACAGCAAAGCTGCCCTCGGTGCGCAAGGAGATGGAAAAAGCCGCCAATGAGGAAGTGGATCATCTCGCCTGGTGTGAAACCCGCATCAAAGAGCTCGGCAGCCATACCAGTGTGCTCAACCCTTTGTGGTACAGCCTTTCTTTTGGCATAGGCGCGGGCGCCGGTCTTATCCACGACCGCCTCAGCCTGGGGTTTGTCGCCGCCACCGAGCAACTGGTGTGCAAACACCTGTCAAACCACCTGAGAGAACTTCCGGACAAGGACAGCAAAAGCCGCGCTGTGGTGACCAAAATGCTTGAGGATGAAGCCCGGCATGCAGACACCGCCCTCGCCAATGGCGGCCTGCCTTTTCCCGCCCCGATTAAATGGTTGATGTCATTGGTCTCCACAGCCATGACCGCAACCAGTTATAAAATTTAGCTCCGAGATCAACCCGAATATTGCCCCAGTACGCTCCCCGATCAAGGTTTTCAACCCATATATGTGCTCAGCAGCCTGGTTTACCTTGTGACAGGCTACCACCGACGCCGCTTCGCGATTTTTGGCCAGCGTGCCTATTACTCGCGCAAAATTCCGGCAACTGGCGCGCCCAGGACTAAAGACTAAAGTCGTCCCCCATGCGGGTGATCCGCACCTCATCCACTGCGGCCATCAGTCGCTCCCGCAACCAGCGATGCATGGACGACTGCAGGGTTCTCCTGTGCTGGAAAAGGGAGATGGGGATATAGCTGTCGTGGGCGATTTCTTCCGGGTAGGGCTTGCGCACGATTTCAAACATACTGGCTTCCAGCTTGAGATCGTGGGCGGTGCTCAACATCAGGCAATCACTATTCTGCAAAGCATAAAGCGCCGTCATCAACTGGTCTGTGACGAGAATTTTTCGCCGTTTCAAACCTTGCTCTGCGATGGTTTTGTCAAACCGCGCCTCGGTTGTAGGCGCCAGACGATCCGCTGCCTGGAGGAGAAAATACTGAATAAAGGGGTAGGCGAGCATGGACTTCAGGGTCAGTTCCTCTGCCGCCAGCGGATGCCCCTTGCGCATCCACACCGCTGGCGCAAAGCCGCCTACAGGGGTAGCGACAAATTCATCGGGAAGCTTTGTGTCCACCGCCAGAACAAAATCCAGGTCGCCCTCCCTCAGGCTCTGCTGGTAGCCTTCCAGCTTGTTTGAAATGGCGAGGGTGAAATTAGGCGCATCCACCGCCATCTCCCAGGTCAGGATCGGAGCCAGTTGTACCGCGACAAATTCCGGCGTCGCCAGATGGGCTGCACCCTCATCCTCCGAGGGATCAAACGTTTTGCCGCCAATCACGTCTTCAATATTCACCAGCAACTGCGGCAGCCTTGCCTGTAGCTCCAGGGCGCGCGCCGTCGGCACCAGCGCCCGGCCACTGCGAATAAACAGCTCGTCGTCGAAAAGCATTCGCAACCGCTGCAAGGTCTTGCTCATGGCGGGCTGAGTGATAAACAGCCGTTCCGATGCTCGCGTCACATTGCGCTCTTCCAGCAAAACCTCAAGGGCGACGAGCAGGTTTAAATCTATCTTGGCAAGTGTATTGACCGCCATATCATAACCTCAAATCATATCAGGCATGATAATAATACATTTTTGTTATTTTTTGGTGGCGCTATGATGGACTCAAGTTTAGAGCGGTTGCCAACTGCACCATCGGCAGCCTCTCAAAGGTTTTAACCCTCCTGTAATAAATTTTTGGAGCCCTCGTGGCTCCTTTTTTTTGCCCGTTATTTATGGGCACCGCCAAATAAGCGCAAACTCATTATTCCCGGTTATGCTTTTGATGAAAATAATACATTTAACTTGGCTGCGCGCGCAGATTAATCTGGCGGCAATTCTCGTTTCAGGCAACAGACATGATTATTACTGTTCTCGTTGATATGGCGCTGGCCATCATGCTGCTGACCGCCCTCTACTTTCTGCAAGACCGGGCAAAATCTCGACCCGGCGACCGCTAACCCGCGTCCTAACCCCCTGGAAATTTTTGGAGCCAATGCGGCTCCTTTTTTTTGCTTGCTTTTTCTGCTTTCCTCGTCGCACCGCAAACACCACAAACATAATTTATAGTTATTATTTTTATGAAAAAAATGAATTACAGTTATTTTTTGGCGGCGCTATGATTCAATCTCAACGGTAGCTACACGAGGAGATTCCCATGATTGTCACCCTGATCACTTATGCAATCCTTGCCATCACAGGCCTGATTGGGTCTGGAATTGCCACGGACGAAATGCGCAAGGCCAATCACAATAGCCCGCGCAAACAGGCCGCGTCCAAAACCGAGTCTCTGCCAACAACAGCAAAGCAAAGCCGGCTCCACGGACTCACTGTTGCGGGGCGGCGACAATTTCATAGGAGTGGGTCATTTCCACACCGGCATTGCCCAGCATAATGGAAGCGGAGCAGTATTTTTCCGCGGACATGGATACCGCCCGTTTAACGATATTGTCCTTGAGACCCTGGCCACTGACCCTGAAATGGAGGTGGATTTTAGTAAAGACGGCGGGGACAGCATCCGCCCTCTCCGCTTCAAGGAGAGTTTCACAGGCTGTGACCGCCTGACGACTTTTTTTGAGAATATCCACCACATCGAAACTTGAACAACCACCGACACCGAGAAGCAGCATTTCCATGGGTCTCGGCCCCAGATTGCGACCCCCGTGATCGGGCGGACCATCCATGACCAGGGCGTGCCCACTGCCAGACTCAGCGATAAACATCGCACCATCAACCCACTTGACTGTTGCTTTCATAAATCCTTCACTTTCCGTCATTTGAATTTCGACCAGACTCTGACTAATCTGGGTTCTTTGCTTGATTTTTTTGATCCCGTGCGGCTAACTTGGCCATCGACAGACCATTACAGAACGGAAGTCTATGATACAGGCTTCCTTGTTCGAGGTGAAACAGGAGACAACCCTTGGCACTGACACCATTAACACCCCATATTCCCAACGTTGAGAACTTTCTCAGTCACTGCCACCGCCGCCGCTACCCGGCCAAAAGCACATTAATCTATGCCGGTGATACCGGCGATACCCTTTATTACATCATCAAGGGTTCGGTGACCGTATTGATCGAAGACGATGACGGCAGGGAAATGATCGTCGCCTATCTCAATCCTGGGGATTTCTTCGGCGAGATGGGTCTCTTTGGTCACGAAGATCGCAGCGCCTGGATTCGCGCCAAAACCGAATGCGACGTTGGCGAAATCAGCTATGCGAAATTTCTCGAATTCACCGAAACCAATACGGATGTTCTTTTTGCCGTTGCCCGCCAGATGGCCAATCGCCTTCGCGATACCACCCGCAAAGTGGGCGATCTGGCATTTCTCGATGTCACCGGTCGCGTGGCGCGCACACTGCTGGAGCTGTGCCACGAGCCAGACGCCATGACCCACCCGGACGGCATGCAGATCAAAGTCACCCGCCAGGAAATTGGCCGCATTGTCGGCTGCTCAAGGGAAATGGTGGGCAGGGTGCTTAAGACCCTCGAAGATCAAGGCCTGGTCAGTGTTCACGGCAAAACCATGGTGGTGTACGGCACTCGCTAAGCGCCACAGAACCAACCGCGGCGCTGAACCAGGAAAACACTAAAAGAACAGTTTTGCCAACTGCTCTCCCGGATCATCCGCACGCATAAAGGCTTCGCCAACCAGAAAACCCAACACCTGTTTCGCCAGCATGGCCTCGACATCTTCGCGGTTGTGAATGCCGCTTTCGGTAATCACCACGCGATCGCCGGGAATTTTATCCAGCAGTGAATAGGTGGTTTCGAGAGTGGTGCTGAAGGTATGGAGGTCGCGATTATTGATGCCCACCAAAGGTGTGGATAAGTGCAGCGCCCTTTGCAGCTCGCCACCATCGTGCACCTCCACCAGCACATCCATTCCCAACCCCAGGGCGAGGTCGTGGAGTTCAACCAGGGTCGGCTGGTCGAGAGCCGCGACAATCAGCAGAATACAGTCAGCGCCCAGTACTCGGGCTTCGTAAACCTGGTAGGGATCGACGGTAAAATCCTTGCGCAGCACCGGCAGGGAACAGGCGTTGCGCGCCTCCGCCAGATAAGGGTCGGCGCCCTGGAAAAAATCCACATCGGTGAGCACCGACAGGCAGGTGGCGCCACCTTTTTCATAACTGGCGGCGATCTCTGCGGGAACAAAGTGATCGCGAATCACGCCCTTGCTGGGAGACGCTTTTTTGACTTCGGCGATAACCGCAGGCTTGCCCGCGGCGACCGATGTCTTGATGGCATTGGCAAAACCGCGCACCGGGGGGGCGAAAGCGAGTTGCTCTTTCAAGCTGGCCACAGGCACAACTGCGGAGCGTTCCGCCACTTCTGCAAATTTTCTGGCAATAATTTTTTTCAGTATGGTGGGGGCGTTCAACGCGGTTCTCCCTGATCATCGGTGACCATACATTCCGTAAAGGCGGCAAGTTCGCGAAGCTTTTCCCCGGCAAGACCGCTGGCAATCGCATCCTGAGCCATGGTTACACCTTGCGCCAGAGTGAGGGCAATGCCGGCGACATAAATCGCCGCTCCGGCATTGAGGGCAATCATATCCGCAGCCTTGTCGCCTGCCTCTGTGGTGCGCTTGCCGAGCGCGTCACGAATCAGCGCCAGCGATGCCGCAGGGCCATTCACCGTCAGACCCACCAGACTCTGGCTCTTGAGCCCGACATCTTCCGGAAGCACTTCGTACTCCCGTATCTCGCCATGGCGCAACTCAGCCACCTGGGTTGCCGCTGCCAGACTGAACTCATCGAGGCCGTCGCGAGCATGAACCACCAATACGTGCTCACTGCCCAACCGGTGAAGCACCTCCGCCAGTGGCCGGCACAGGGCGCCGTTGAACACCCCCACCACCTGGCGTTTGACCCCGGCCGGGTTGGTCAGCGGACCGAGCATGTTGAAAAGTGTGCGCAAGCCAAGCTCCCGGCGCGGACCGGCGGCATGGCGCATGGCCTTGTGATGCACCTGGGCGAACATGAAGCCGACACCGACATCCTCGATACAGCGCACCACCTGAGCGGGGGAGAGATCGAGGCTAATGCCGGCGGCCTCCAGGAGATCGGCACTGCCGCTGTTGCCGGATACGGCGCGGTTGCCGTGCTTGGCCACTCTGGCACCCGCAGCGGCGATGACGAAGGCCGAGGCCGTCGACACGTTGAAGATATTGGCGCCATCGCCGCCGGTGCCGACGATATCCACCACCCGGTCGAGACTGTGCAGTTCGACCTTGTCGGCCAGCTCACGCATGATCGACACGGCACCGGTGATCTCGTCGATGGTTTCGCTTTTCATGCGCAACGCCACCAGAAAGGCACCGATCTGCGCGTCGCTGCACTGACCGGTCATGATCTCGCGCATCACGTCCTGCATTTCCGCCGTGGTCAGATCCAACTGGTTGACCACCCGGTCGAGTGCCTCTCGAATATTCATCATTGCCCCCCTTTTGGCGCGCGAAGAAAATTGGCCAGCAGGTCGTGCCCCTGCTCGGTAAGAATGGATTCGGGGTGAAACTGCACCCCCTCGATATCAAACTGGCGATGGCGCACGCCCATAATTTCATCCACAGAGCCATCGTCAAACTGGGTCCAGGCGGTGATCTCCAGACAATCCGGCAGAGAGTCTTTTTCAATGATTAACGAGTGGTAGCGGGTGGCCTCAAAGGGGTTGGCCAGCCCT
Organism: Porticoccaceae bacterium; assembly: GCA_023228865.1. The sequence continues at coordinate 7,747 of JALOAH010000061.1, forward strand.
GAAAACACGCCCTTATTGGCGTGATAGATCGGCGAGGTTTTACCGTGCATCACCTCGCGGGCGCGAACGATGCGGCCACCAAAGGCCTGACCGATGCTCTGGTGCCCCAGACAGATACCGAGCAGGGGAATTTTACCGGCAAAGTGGCGAATCGCCGCCACCGAGATTCCGGCCTCGTTGGGGGTACAGGGGCCGGGAGAGATGACAATCTTTTCCGGTGCCATGGCGGCAATATCCTCAACGGTCAACTCATCGTTGCGAAACACCAGTACATCCGCACCCAGCTCCCCCAGATACTGCACCACGTTGTAGGTGAAGGAGTCGTAGTTATCGATCATCAGAATCATGGCGCTTCCTCCTCGGATTCCGGTAAAACCATGGCGGCGGCGCGGAAAATGGCGCGCGCTTTGTTCATGGTTTCTTTCCATTCGAGGGCGGGCACTGAGTCGGCAACGATGCCGCCGCCCGCCTGGACATAGAGCTTGCCGTCCTTGATGACTGCGGTGCGAATAGCGATGGCCATATCCATATTGCCGTTCCAGCCGAGGTAGCCGACGGCGCCGCCGTAGATACAGCGTTTTACCGATTCGATCTCGTCGATAATTTCCATGGCGCGAATTTTCGGCGCGCCGCTGAGGGTGCCCGCTGGCAGGGTGGCGCGCAGCACGTCGATGGCGCCAACACCGTCGCGAACCTGGCCGGTGACATTGGAGGTGATATGCATAACGTGGGAAAAACGCTCCACCACCATTTTTTCAGTGACTTTGACTTCGCCAATTTTTGCAACCCGGCCAACATCGTTGCGCCCCAGGTCGATCAGCATCAGGTGCTCGGCGATTTCCTTGGGGTCGGCGAGCATCTCCGCTTCCATGGCCAGGTCTTCTTCGTGGGTATGGCCTCGTCGACGGGTGCCGGCAATGGGTCTGACGGTCACTTCGCCATTCTCAAGGCGGGCGAGAATTTCCGGGGATGAACCGGCAATCTGGAACTCGCCTAGATCGAGAAAAAACAGGTAGGGCGAGGGATTGAGATTGCGCAGCGCGCGGTAAAGGTTTAAGGGTTCCGCCGGGAACGGCAGCCTCAGCCGCTGGGAGGGCACCACCTGCATAATATCGCCCTGCTGGGTGTAGGCCTTGATTTTTTCTACCGCCGCTTCGTAACCCGCCTGCCCCATGCTCGAGATAAACGCCGACTCGGCAACCCCCTCGCCCTGAAGCTTGATGGGCGGCAGATCCGGTGTCGGCTGGTGGAGGCGGCTTTCGATTTCATCGAGGCGCTGCTGGGCGATCTGGTAGGCGTTGTCATCCGCCGGGTCGACATGAACGATAAGGACAAGCTTGCCGGCGAGGTTGTCAAACACCACCACGTCGTCGGACACCATCAACAGAATGTCCGGCGTGCCCAGTTCATCCGGAGGCGTGGTCGCCCGCAGGCGCGGCTCCACGTAGCGCACGGTGTCGTAGCCAAAGTAGCCCACCAAACCGCCATTGAACCTGGGCAGGCCGGGCACATCCATCACCGTAAAGCTGCGACAAAAATCATCAATGTAGGCGAGGGGATCCTCTACCTTAAAGGACTCAACACAGTGGCCATGCTCTTCCCGGCGGATTTCGTTGCCACAGACTTTGAGAACAGTTGTGGCGGGCAGGCCGATAAAGGAGTAACGACCCCATTTTTCGCCGCCTTCTACGGATTCAAAGAGGTAGGAATAGGCGCCGCGCGCCAGTTTAAGGTAGGTGGTAACGGGGGTTTCGAGATCGGCGAGGATTTCGCGGGTAACGGGAATCCGCCCCTTGCCCTGTGCCGCGCCCTGAGCTGCCAGCTCGGCAAACTGTTGCTGTTTCATATTTATGCCTTATTAAAAATTCAGATAAAACTCAATTACCTAAAAGATCCCGCCAGACGCGGGCAACCACTGCTATTGGCGCCATCGCCAGCAGTGAACGGCATGAAATAGGGAACAGGGTTTGCGCACGGTCATGGTTACGTCCTGAATTTGCAACGGAGTTTAGCGGATTTTGGCGGGCTTTAAAACCTCGAGCCTCAAATCCTCGCCAGCTCCGCGCGCATGGCGGCAATGGCGTCGGCGTAACTGTCGGCGCCGTAAATGGCGGAACCGGCAACAAAGGTATCGGCGCCAGCGGCGGCGATTTCAGCGATGTTGCCGGCAGTGACGCCGCCGTCAACTTCCAGGCGAATGGGCAGGCCGGAAGCGTCGATGCGCTCGCGGGCGGCTCTCAGCTTGTCGAGGGTTTTGGGAATGAATTTCTGGCCGCCAAAACCGGGGTTTACCGACATCAGCAGAATCATGTCGAGTTTGTCCATGACATAGTGGACACAGTCAAGCCCGGTGGCGGGATTGAGCACCAGACCCGCCTTGCAGCCGAGTTCGCGAATCAACTGCAGGGAGCGATCCACATGGCGGGACGCTTCGGGGTGAAAGGTAATCCAGCTGGCGCCCGCAGCGGCGAACATGCGGATAAGGTCATCCACCGGATCCACCATAAGATGAACATCGATGGGGGCGGTAACGCCGTAATTGCGCAGCGCCTTGCACACCATGGGGCCGATGGTGAGGTTGGGCACATAATGATTGTCCATGACATCGAAATGAACCACATCGGCACCGGCGTTGAGGACGGCGTCGACCTCTTCGCCGAGGCGGGCAAAATCAGCGGAGAGAATTGATGGTGCGATGAGAAAATCTGCCATGGCCAAGCCCTTTAGCGGAAAAGCCGTCACTATGCCCAATCCCGGCGCCGCCATCAAGAAAACTGCGTTGATTGCGCCGCTTTATTGTCGGAATTCAGCCCCGCGCGCCACCGAGAAACCGGCACAGACTCTGGGCGCCGTCAAGAATGCGCATGGAGTGGCGCTGCATCAAGTCCGGGGGAATGGCGTGGACACGATTATTTTTCACGGCATCGATGGCCGGCCAGTCCCGCCACATTTTCAGCCACTGGGGGCTGGCGTCGCTGCTGCCACTGGCAATAATCACCTGGGGGTTGGCGCGAATCACCGCCTCGATATTGACATAGGGCACCAGGGGCGTCGCATCGCCAAAGACATTGATGCCGCCGCAGAGGCGAATCACATCGCTGACCAGATGCTTGTCGTTGAGGGTTATCAGGGGTTCGTTCCAGATCTGATAAAACACCCGCACCCCGCTTGCCTGTTGGTACTGGCGCCGCAACCTTGCCAGCTCGCCATTGAAATAATCGGCTTTTTGGCCGGCGTCATCAGTGCGCCCGGTGAGCGCGCCAAACTGGTGAAAAATGCGGGCAATATCTTCCAGTTTGCGCGGCTCGATGACAAAAACCGGCAAATCCAGCTGGCGCAGGCGGGCAACAATCTGATCGCCGTTGCCGGAATGCCAGGCAATGACCAGATCCGGCTTTAGCGACAGAATCAATTCGTAATTGGCGGCCTGATAATTGTTAACCCGAAGAATCTGTTTAGCCTCTTCGGGATAGTTGCTGTATTCATCGGCGCCGACTATGCGATCACCGGCGCCGATAAAGTAGAGCATTTCCGTAATATTGGGCGCCAGGGAAATAATCCGCTGTGCCGGGGCGGCAAGTACCACGTCATTGCCCAAATCATCCTCAAGGCGAATCTCTGCAGCAACTGAGGTACAGCACCAGCAAACAAGAAGCTGGCAGAAAAACGTTTTCAGGCACAACACCAAACGGCTCATGTGATCACCAGCGGCGTATTGGTGCGGGGGTTGCGGCCAATCATGGCTTTGACCCGAAAGACATCGGCGATCAGAGCTTCGGTGAGCACCTCTTCCGGGCTGCCCTGGGCGGCGATAGCGCCGCAGGTAATCACCGCCAGGTTGTCGGCACAGCGCGCCGCCAGATTGAGATCGTGCAATACCATCAACACGCCCACCCCCTCGCTGGAAAAGCGGCGCACAATATCCAGGGTCATCTGCTGATGACAGAGATCGAACGCAGAGGTGGGCTCATCCATAATCAGAAAGCGCTTGCCCAATGGCGAGGGCTCCCAGATTTGCGCCAACACCCGCGCCAGCTGCACCCGCTGCTTTTCCCCGCCGGACATTTCGGTGTAGAAGCGTTTATCCAGATAAGAAGCATCCACCAACGCCAGGGCTTGCTGAACAATTTCCCTGTCCCTGATCTTGCCGGTGTCGTGGGGTGTGCGCCCCAGCTCCACCACCTCACGGGCAGTAAAAGGAAAATTAAGGGGCGTCTGTTGGGGCAGTACGGCCAATATCTGTGCCCGTTTTTGTGGATGCCAGTCTGCCAATTGTTTTTGATTGAGGGCAACGGAACCTGTAGTCACCGGCAAATCGCCGGTGAGCACCCGCAACAGCGAGGATTTACCGGCACCGTTTGGCCCCACCACCGCGGTCACTTTTCCCGGCACCACCGCCACGGAGACCTGGCGCAGTAAATCAAACCCGGCAAGGTGTACCGAAACCTTATTGGCGACTAAAGCCATAATTACAACCTCAGCCGCTGTTGCACCAAGAGTGCAACAAAAAAGGGTGCACCCAACAGGGCGGTGAGAATCCCCGTGGGCAATTCGGCGGGCGATACCACAATGCGCGCCAGATTATCGGCAATCAGTAACAAAACCGCTCCGGCAATGGCGGAACCGGGAATCAGCCAGCGATGATCCGGGCCGATGAGCAGGCGAATCACATGGGGAACCACCAGGCCGACAAAGGCCACCAGCCCGGCGACAGCAACGGAAGTGCCAACACCCAGGGCGGTGAGGACAATCAGGCGGGTTTTGATGCGCTGCACATCCACCCCCAGATGGCGGGCTTCGGACTCGCCAAGAAGCATTGCGTTAAGCGCCCGACTGTCGCGGGGAAAGCCGACCGCGAGGATGGTCGCCACCAGGGCAATCAGGGCAACCCGCGGCCAGTTGGCGGTGCTGAGATTGCCCATTTGCCAGAGGCTGATCTGGCGCAACATATCGTTGTCGGCGAAATAACTGAGCAGGCTGTTGATGGCGCCAGCCAGGGCGCTGATGGCAATGCCCGCCAACAGCATGGTGGCAACGGAGGTGCCCATATTGGAGGTGGCCAGTCGGTACACCAGAATAGTGGCGACAAAACCGCCAGCGAAAGCCCCCAGCGCCACCAGGGTCAGGCCAAAGGCGGTGGTACTTTGCAGCATCGCGGAGGCCGCCACTATCACCAGGCTGGCACCCACAGAGGCGCCGCTGGAGACGCCGATCAAGGAAGGATCGGCAAGGGGGTTGCGAAACAATCCCTGCATCACCGCACCGCTGCTGGCGAGCACAGCGCCGACGGTCATGGCCAGCACAATGCGGGGCAGGCGTATATTAAAGAGAATGATACTGTCCTGGGTTACCAGGCCGTCGCCAGAAAACCATGCCACAAACCCTCGGCCGACACTGGCCAACGGCAGGTTGACCGCCCCCGACACCAGGGAAAACAGCGCCACCACCGGCAACAGCAGTGCCAGAATAATGAGCAGTTTTTGCGGGCGGATATGGGGCACGTTGGTTTCCAGCCTAAAAATCGACGCCCTTGCGGGCTTTTATTCCAGCTTCGTAGGCGTGCTTGACATCCTTGAGCTCGGTGACTGTGTCGGCAATGTCAATAAGCGCCGAACCGCCACCGCGCCCGGTGACGACAACGCTCTGCTCTGGCGGCCGGTTTTGCAGCGCCGCCAGCACCCGGCTTTCATCCAGATATTTAAAGCTGAGCATATAGGTAAGTTCGTCCAGCACCACCAGATGGAAACTCGCGTCCGCCAGCATGCGCTCCGCCTGTTGCCAGCTGCGCTCGGCGGCAGCGATATCGGCGGAGCGATCCTGAGTATTCCAGGTAAAGCCGGTGCCCATTTGGTAAAAATCCACCTGGGGACACTGCTCGCGAATATAGATTTCCTCCCCGGAAAGTTGCTCGCCCTTGATAAATTGCACCACGCCCACTTTGTAGCCATAACCGAGACTGCGCATCACCATGCCAAAGGCGGAACTGCTTTTGCCCTTGCCGTTGCCGGTGAGCACAATCATCACGCCGCGCTCGGTGTTGGCCGCCTTGATATGGGCGTCGACCTTTTCCTTGAGCTTCTGCATTTTTTGCTGGTGCTTGTCCTGGTTTTTGTTCCCTTCACTCATTTGGTATCTCCGCTCCGGCCGTTGTCGGCCTTGATGGATTCAATTGTCCCACGATCAAAGGTCATTGCCGCCTCCAGGTCAGCAGGCAAGGGATGTTTTTGCGGGTGCAGGGCATTGGCCATAATCTCCAGGCTGTCCACCAGGCGCGGCCCGGGACGGCTGAAATAGGCATTGCCGTCAACCAGATAGATTTTCGGCTGGCACTGCCGCCACAGTTGTGCAAACCCTTCGCTGGCAAAAAAATCGTGCACATCTGTCAGGGATCGTTTGATATCAAAACCGCAGAGGGCGATAAAAATCACCTCCGCCTGGGCATCGATGAGTTCCGACCACTGCCGCCGCCGCGACGGCGTCTGTTTTTCCCCAAGGCAGGGAACCCCGCCCGCCAGTTCGATAATTTCCGGGCACCAGTGGCCGCCATCAAACAGAGGATCGAGCCAATCGAGCATGGCCACCCTGGGTTTTTGCGCCTCGGCGATGGCGGCGCTGCGCCCGGCAACCCTATCGATGCGCTGTTCCAGTTCGGCCACATAGCGGCGTCCCCGTTCCGGGCAACCGGCGGCCTCCGCCACCAGGGTCACGGTGTCGAGCACATCCCCCAAACAGGTGGGTTCCAGATTCACCACCTGGGGGTCGCCGGGCAAGCTGGCCAGCGCCCGCGCCACTTCACTGCCGGACACAGCACAGACATCGCAGAGCGCCTGGGTGACGATCAGATCCGGCGCCAGAGCAATAAGAGTGTCGAGCTCAAGGTTGTAGAGGGCGATATCGGTTTCCAGCTGTTCGGTCACTAACCGGTCAATCTCATTACTGGGCAGGCCGGGGGGAATCCGCGAGCGGGTCAATACCGGCAGTTCTTTTACCGAGGCCGGATAGTCGCACTCATGGGACACGCCCACCAACTGCTCCAGCAGGCCGAGGCCGCAAATCAGTTCCGTCGCGCTGGGCAACAGGGAGACAATTTTCATCAGGCTACAGACTCCTCAAACCACAGACTCTTCAGCGGGCAAAAGATCGGCATAGACAAAACCGTCCCGCTCAACCACTTCCCCGCCCTGAACATTGATGGGGTGGCGAAACATGGGGCCATTCCAGGTAAAGCTGTGAAACTCGCCGTTTTCACCGCAGGGGTCAACCGTTGCCGGAAGGTCGTTGAGCAGGGACTGGTCAAAGTGACGACCGGCAAACTCTGGCGCCATCACTTTCGGATCGACACAGGTCAGTGTTGCTTGCAACCCCCCGGCGATCATGTCCTGAGCCAATTGCGGCGTGGCAATGCCCCAGAGGGGAAACAGTAACTCAAGCCCGCTATCTTTCATGCGCTCTTCCCGGTAGCGGCGAATATCCTCAAGAAACAGATCGCCAAAGGCGATGGCGTCCATGGCAAACCGCTGCCGCGCATCCGCCAGCGCCGCGCCCATAATGCGCTCGTAAGCCTCGTTGCTGCACGGCCAGGGCAACGCCACTTCCTGGAGGGGCAGCGCGACCGCTTTTGCCTGCTGCCTCACCAGCAACTGGCGGACACCGTGAATGGCAGAGCGGTTGAACTGGCTGTTGAAGGTGGTCAGCAAGCCGACCACCTCCACTTCAGGGTTTTGTTGCAACTGATACAGGGTCCAGGCGGAGTCTTTACCGCTGCTCCAGGATAACAATACCCGCTTGACTGTCATGATCTTTCCTCTTGTCAGGGCGCAAAGTTGTAGCGCACACCTAAATGCGCACCCAGACCAGGCGTTTGAAAACCGAAGACTTCTTCATAGTCTTCGTCCAACAGGTTTTCCAGGCGCACATAGCAGTCGAGATTGGCCGTGGCGTTGAGGGTGGCGTTGAGATTCACCAGGGTGTACTCATCCAACTCGACAATTTCAGAAGGCAGCGGCCAGGGCGGGAAAAACTGATCCTTCTGGGTGCCATTGTACTGAACATTGGCATTGAGCTGGAGAATATCCAAAGCCTGCCAGGCCAGGGTGAGGCTGCCAATATGGCGGGCGCGGCGCAGCTCGTCCACATCGCGACCAGTAACGCTGTCTTCCTGGGTGGAATCCGTATAGGTGTAAGACCCGTTCAGAGAAAGCGTCTCCGTCAGAGCAGCGACAACGCCCAGCTCCACACCCTCGCGGTGGCTGTCACCGTCGATATTGACTGCTGTGGTCGCCGACAGCGTGGGGTCAAAGAAAAATCCGTTGATTTCATCTTCAAGCTCCGCTTCAAACCAGGTGGCGGAAAGCTCCACTCTGCCTTCAAACAGGGACTGGTCAAAACCCAGTTCCCAGCTTTGCGACTCCTCCGGTTCCAGATTGGGATTGCCAATATAGGGAAAGGTGGACGTGGCGTAGTAGCCAAAACGCTCGGTAAAGGTGGGGTTTTTAACCGCGGCTCCCCAAGCGGCGCGAACACGGCTGTCGCCGTTGAGCTGATAAATGGCTTCAAGGCGATAGGTGGTGGCGTCGTCAAATTCGGAATTATCGTCGTAGCGAATGCTGGAAGCCAGGGTCAGGGCATCGCGGAATGTTCCCCGGTACTCAAGGGCGGCGCTGTCAGATTCCCGGCTGCGATCCTGGTTGGGATCATTGCCAAAACTGATGTCGCCACGCTGGTGAAAATCTTCGTTCTCATGCTCCAGCAACAGGGACAGCCGTTGCGCCCCCTGATTCCACAGCAACGAGGTCAGATACTGGTACTGATCCTTCTCCGAGCTGGTGGAGCCGGTTATCAGGCGGTTGTTGAAATTGTCGTTGTCGTTGTTGGTGCGGGCATAAACCAGTTTGTGCAGCCAAGCGCCGTCAAGCGCCGCGTAATCGAGCTGGAGGCGGCCGGTGTCATTGTCGAACTCGGAAAAAACATCCGCGTCCACAGGCAGGCCGGTGACAACAAAGTCGGTGCTGTCAAACTCGTTGCGGCCTTCAGTGCGGCGGGCGGCAAAACTCAACTTCAGGTCATCCAGGGGCTGCCAGCCGCCGTTGAGACTGTAGGTGCGGTTGCGATAGCCGTCGTCCTCGGTTCCGGTGGCGGCGATATTGTCGCCGCTGGAATCCAGATCAGTGACGCCGGCGCGAATGTTAAAGGCTTCGCCCTTATGGCCAACACTGACGCCATTGTTGCGGGTGTCCAGTGTGCCCACTTCGCTGAACACCGAAGCGGAAAAGGGTTTGTCCGCCCTTTTGGTGGTAATACTGATAACCCCGGCGACGGCATCGCTGCCATAGAGGGCGCTCATGGGGCCGCGTATCACCTCGATGCGCTCGATGTCGGCGGCAGTCAGGGTGCCCCAGTTGAGCTCGTCACTCTGGGAAGGGTCGTTGGCCTCAACCCCGTCGATCAGCACCAGCAAGTGGTTGCCTTCGGCGCCGCGGGCGCGAATTTGGGTGGCGGAACCCAGCATACTGGTGCGGCTCACCGCCAGTCCGGGGACATCGCGAAGAATATCGCTAATCGCAAGGGGAGAACGATTTTTAAGCATTTCCGCATCGATTACAGTTACCGCATTGGCGGTTTGGGATTGGGGAATGGGCAAATGGGATGCAGAGACAATGACTTCTTCATCGATGGCTGGGTCAGCCATGACTGCCGGACAAACCGTAACGACACTGACGGCGAGCGCCATGCGAACAGCAGACGCCAAGGACGTTTTAACAGGAGTTGCAGGGGTAAAGGTATTCATAATCTTCCTCAATCAGTAATTAAAACAAGGATTGAGGGAGGGGGAGTAAGTGGCGACAACGGTTAGACGTAAAGACTAAACACAAGAGGCACGACCACCGACAAAGCCCTCCGCTTCATCGTTGCAATCACCACGGAACATAAACAAGCCGGGTGGCTGTTCAGTCTCTTATCAGGCCGGTTTCGGGCTCACAGCACTGCTGTTTACCGTTGCGGGGGCAGCGGAGGCATGGTTACTGGCGGCCACATACAGCCAGCAACGCACCTCACTTCCCGTTTAACCTGCACCAACCGTCTTTGGCAAAGACAGTGCGCAGGCACCTGACGTGGGAGGGGGATTGTAGGTGTTTAGGTTTTGTATAACAAGCACTGTGACGGCCAGAAGACGTAAATTAACCAGGACTGCAAAAGCGGAAAGCCTCTGGCATATTTAGTTCACATCACCAAAGAAATCTAACTTTACGTGTCTTTTGTTTTAAAAATGTCTCATATAAACATGTCGAGTCACTTTCGGTCATTTTAATCACTGCCCCCAATTTCTATCATGGAGAAGTTGCTGTGAAGCACGCCTCTAAAATCACGTGATTGCAGATAGAAAAATAGTTTCGTTTTTATCACAAAAAAATCTACTAGCAGCGATAACAATGGAGGTTACCCCAATGAAGCCACTTCCCACTTGATGTAGAGAATTCATCTCGGCTCAACATGACGATTCATCAACAAAAAATCATTTTTCCGATGATTTTTATGGACTTATTTGCCTAAAAAAAACCAACTTAGGGGATTATTATGAAAAATAGCACTCGTCATCCAGATCGAAACCGGATCGAAACAACTCACCTTATTAAAGCAATGCTCGGAAGCTGTCTCGCCATGGGTTCATTTTCCAGCGCCACCGTTATCGCAAATACAGATGCATTCCTGGAAGAAATTATCGTCACAGCTACTCGTCGATCCGAAAGTGTTCAGGATATCCCGATAAGCGTCACAGCTGTTGGCGGCAGCCAACTCGCCTCGAGGGGCATTGTTCAAACAGCAGATATAGCGATGATGGTGCCAAATCTGAAAGTAAATTCTCAGTACGGAGATACCCAGCCCAACTTCAGCCTGCGAGGAGTCGGCGTTGCCAATGAATTCAACAGCAATACAGCATCACCGATTGGTGTTTATGTTGACGAAGTCTACCAGGCGTTCAGATTTACCCACGGATTACAACTCTATGACCTGGATCGGATTGAGGTAGTTCGAGGCCCACAAGGCACATTATTTGGTCGCAACACCACTGGTGGCGCCGTTAGCATGTACACGCGAAAACCCACCCTTGAAGGTACCAATGGCTATGTCACTGCAGGCTATGGCAACTACAGTCGCAAGAGAGTCGAAGGCGCACTGGAAGTGACACCTGTTGAGGACAAAGTGGGACTCCGCGTAGCCTTTACTCGAAGCAAGGGCGATGGTTACTGGGATGAGACTGTACCGTCGGAATCTTTTGAAAATAACGATGACTACGGCACTTCCGACAACGAGGGCATACGTGCCAATCTTGCCATCGCAGCATCTCCCAAACTGTCAATCAATCTAAAAGCCTATTATTCAAAAGACAATCCGGTTGGCTCGCCGATCTTTGCAAAAGGTTTGATGGGAGGAGTTCCGGGCACAAACTTCTTTGGCTACAGCCGGGAATCCGACGGTCTTACCTATAGCGATTATCATCTGGATTCTCAGGGCAATTACTACACCCGCACCACCGGCACTGCGCTGACGATTAACTACGATCTCTCGGAGACCTGGGTGTTTACTTCAGTTAGCGGTTACAGTGAAGCTGATTTCGATCTCCACCTCGATAATGATGGTTCGCCGCAATCAATATTTGATGCCCGCTATACCGCCGAAACCAAAGACATTAACCAGGATTTACGGCTTGCTTATACCAGTGACAAGCTCGACTTGCTGATTGGCGCTTACTACGGCAAAGATACCTCAGATGCCGTTAACACTATTCGCGCATTCAATGTCTTTCCGGACGCACCGATAGCGGCGGCATTCAACCCAGGTGGAAGCGTCGACCCCAGCCTGCCACCAACCTCTCTCAATGCTCAACACGGCTATGACCAGCAACGTCGATCAATGGCGCTTTACACTGAGGGCACTTATACTGTCACCAATGCAATAGAGCTTACCCTGGGTCTTCGGTACACCAAGGACAAACTGGAATTCCTCAACGCTTTCTCCAATGCTCATGACGATGTACCAGGAAATATTCTTTTCCCTTTCTACCCATCATTTGATCAAACCGCTGAAGATGAAAATGTATCCGGCAGAATAATCTTCAACTATATCTGGAATGACGATATCAGAACCTATGCTAGTTTCAGCCGAGGTTACCGGTCTGGCACCTATAACGGTTTTGCCTACTCATCACCTTCGCAAGTCTATTTTCTTGAGCCGGAAGAACTGGATTCCTATGAAGTCGGATTTAAATCCCGCTTTAACGACGGCACCGTACAGCTAAACGGTGCGATATTTCTTTATGACTACACTAATCAACAGGTACAAGAAATTGTAGGCGCTATCGGTTTTCTGAGAAGCCTGGATGCGGACGTCACAGGAGCCGAGCTGGAATTGTTGGCGAGACCTATATCCTCTCTTACGATCAGGGGATCCCTCGGCTACCTAGATACTGAATACGCCAGCGGACAATCCCTCAGCGATATTGATGTTGGTGGAAACTGGCTACCCTTCGCGTCCAAATGGTCTGCCAGTCTGGGAGGGGATTTAACCTTGTTGCAACTGGATACTGGCGAGGTAATTCTCACAGCGGAAGCAAACTATGTGAGCAAATACTTTTACGACCCATTTAATGAGGATGCTCCAGGCTTTATGGGAGTGCTCAACCAACCAAGAGCAGAGGATTACCTGACAGGGGGCGATTATACTCTCGTCAACGCCAGACTTTCCTATGAGACTGAGACCTATTCACTTTCAGTTTGGGGGAAAAATCTCAGTGATAAAAAATATTTTCCTGTCGGCTATGATGTAACCGGAGCATTTGGTAATACTATTTATAATGCCGGACTACCAAGAACATACGGGATAGAAGCAAGCTACAAATTTTAAACCAAGCCAGGCTCTCAACCCCCGGGGGTTGAGAGCCACTATGCCCCACAACTCACGGACCGTATAAAACACTGCAAAATTGCCTCTTTCAACGCTCAACACCCACAAAGGATAAAACGGTGCCAAATTCAATCCTTGCAATAACCAAAATAACATTGAGTATTATCTGGATAGGATTTACTTTTTCATTTTTTTCAGTATTCCCGGAACCCTATAATTCATACCTATTATCATTTGGCATTTTTATGGCGATGGTTCACTTGCTTGAATATCTGGCAGTCAAAATTAGATTTGGTCACTTAAAGGCTATTAATTTTTTTCAAACCCTGATTTTCGGCTTTGCCCACTGGATACCTATCATAAAAAATCAGCGATAGATGCACGAAGGCTGATCCAATTTCCTGAGAACCTAGATCAAGTTAAAAATATTAATGGTATTACAACCTGTTGCGACAAACACTTAATAGGTCATAATGCCGCACGTGAACATACATGATTATTTATTTGGCGACTCGCTTCCAATAAAAAATGACAGCCCTCAATGAACCCTCAAGTTCTCCCTCAAATGTCAATCAAACAGGCATACTCGCCAGCTGGGTATTAACCATTATCCGGGCACTTGAAAAAAAAACAGGATTATCTCAACAGGACATAATTACTTGTGCCCGTATAGATAGCGGTCTACTGGTTGGGGGCAGTAATAGGTATAGCCAACAGGACGTTACTCGCCTTTGGACGGTAGCCAGAAAGCTGGCAAATGACCCCAGTTTTGGTCTTGCTGTTGCCAGAGAAGTAAAACCGTCAAGCTTTCACATAGTCGGCCATCTTATGGGTTGCAGCGTCACCCCCTACCGCGCACTTGAACGCATGGCGCGCTACTGTCGCCTGCTGTCCGATGCGACTACCGCACGCCTGGTTCATAGAAAGAACCAGGTAGCCATTGAGCTTTACTTTGATCTGGATAAACAACCTCCGGTTCTCCAATCCTACGACGCGGTTCTGGCAAGTATTCTTCATTTATTGCGGGAGATCACTGGAGAAAATCTTCAGCCGGAGGCCGTTAGTCTGAGATATTCCGAAACTGAACTTGATCCCATCTTCGAAGAATTTTTCGGCTGTCCTATAAAATACGGCACGGCTCAGGAGTGCCTAACTTTTAACAAATCGGATTTGGTACGACCCATCCTGGCTGCTGACGAAGAGCTTGCCAATCTTTTGGAAGATGTGGCGAGAAAGCAGCTGGATATTCGCATGGAGGGTCGCCTTATCCTTCGCGTACGGGATGCCTTGATGACCGAATTGGCTGAGGGCATACCCTCCAAACACAAAACTGCAGAAATTCTTCATATGACAGAAAGAACGCTGTTGCGACATCTAAAAGACAACGGCGACACCTATCTGGGCGTACTCAATCAATTGCGAGAAGACCTCGCCTTTCGCTACATCAAACAGGGCGATATGTCCCTCAGCGACATTGCAGAGAAGTTGGGATTTTCTGACTACTGCGCTTTCAGTCGAGCGTTTAAACGATGGACCGGTCACAGCCCCCGCAAATATATCGCTATCCACAACAGCGATTAGCGCCCTTTCTTCTCGCCCTAATAGGTCAATAGAATGCAACTTGCCACTTTTAGTATAGTTTTGGCACAAACAGAACTACCGTAAAGCTATCGACCTGCCTACTCTATTAACAGTTGAAATATAAATATCTTCATCGACAGATAATGATATTTATCAATTGTGCCAACCAAAAAACGACTGACTATCACTCCTTACAACGATTGAAACCCTAATTATCAGGCTGAAACAATTCAAAGCTGGCAGCTATTCTGAAGGAGACGACTCTATGACAGAAACCATTGAAATGCCATTCACTCTTGACGGATTGCTGGCGGCCGCGCGCAAAGAAACCGGACTGGAAGACTTTGGTGACACCCAGTTTATGGAAGGACTCGGCATACTAACCAATGCACTGCCAAAAGAGGCCAACCTGAATGCGGTGGGTCGACAAATGGTCTATGGAGGCATTATTCGCCTTCTTAGCAACCGCCTGCGCTACTGGCAAGATACCAAAGCACATCCGGAAATCCTTCGGGAAAAAATTGTAAAACCTATCATTATCATGGGATTGCCAAGAGCGGGCACATCCAAGTTGCAACGGGTCATGTCCGCAGACCCCGGCGTACAGCGGCTCGATTTCTGGAAGGAAATTTTTCCTGCGCCGTTTCCCGGCGAAGAGCCGGGCAACCCGCAGCCCAGAATTGATGCCGCACTGCAGGTTGAAGCATTACTCTCGCAACAATTTCCAGGTTGGATGGCTCGCCACCCCATGGAAGCATTGGAGCCGGATGAAGAACTGCACATAATGGAAATGTCTTTTGACTGCATTATTTCTTGGCTTTTTTCCCGCACGCCCAGTTTTTACGACTACGTTTCACAAAGCGATCAACG
This sequence comes from Porticoccaceae bacterium, assembly GCA_023228865.1. The sequence goes on from JALOAH010000061.1 coordinate 23,101, forward strand.
TTCCACCTACAAGATCACCCATGCCATGTTGCAATATTTGCAATGGCAGGATGGCAATAGCGATGGCCGCCCTTGGATCATGAAATCCCCTGTCCACATTGGCGCACTGCCTGCACTGCTCGAAACATTTCCCGATGCAGTACTGGTTCATTGTCATCGCGACCCACGTGATGTTATTCCCTCATTTGCATCACTGATTGAAGAGGGTCGAAAGATCGGCAGTGATGTCGTCGATCCGAAGGAAATCGGGCGGAACATCCTTGAATATTGGGGTGATCAGATGGACAGAAATCTTGACGCTCGCCAATCACTACCAAACGATCGCATTGTCGATATTCAGTACAAAGATATTGTCAAAGATATCAACCGGGTAATTGGCCACATTTATGACAAGGCCGGACGCCCCATGACAGAGGGCTCGCTGGCGGCATTCAAAGCCTACGAGGCCAGAAGACCGAAGGGGCACTGGGGCACCTATGAATACACTGCGGAGCAATACGGTCTTTGTCTTGACGAAATAGACGAACGGTTTGCTGTTTATCGCCAACGATTTATTAACCCGTAACTTACATTATCCGATGCTGACCTGGAGTTATTTATGATATTAAATACACAGACACAGATGAATGCAGATGATTTTAACGATCCAGCAATCTGGCTACAGATTATCAAAACCATGGAAGACCTTAAGCAATGGGTGTGGCAAGATCCGTTGATAAAGGACGACCATACCAGAGCCGAGGGTGTGCGTTATCTGACGCGGCTTATAGCCGGCGCTCTGCCCATGACAATGGACACCTCATCGCCGGAATTTCCCCAATTTCTGCATTTTTTAACCACCCGTATTCATTACGGACTGCCCGCTACAGATTGCTATTACATGTGGGCTCCTGTTCACGGTGACTACACCTATAAGATTAGCGGTCCCAAAGGTACTGCCAGGGTATTTGACATAGAGACCCGTGACGGCCATTTTGCCCATATTTCCGAATGGCTGACCATAGACCGTAGAAGTGATTTTGAAACCGATGACGACAACTGTGTAGAGATTATTCTCAGCAGGGATAAACAACCGGGTAATTGGATAAAATTGCCGGAGGGTTATGGCAATATTGTCTACCGCCAGTATTTTTACGATTGGGACAATGAGATCCCCGCCAACGTGACCATTGAACGTGTGGGAGCAAAATACCCAGCGCCACCTATGACGACTGAGGAAATAAAAAAGCGTTGCGGACTTTTGATCGACTGGCTCCAGCAGTTGCCGAAACGCTTTGCTCAGGTGTACCGCTCCTACCACGACGCGCCACCTGATGCCTTGATTTTCGATTCGATTGACTTTGGCTGGGAGGATTTACGCTACGGCAAAGGCACCTACGACTGCGCCGAAGACGAAGCCATTATCATTGAGGTAACGCCGCCAAATGCCAACTACTGGAGCATTCAGTTGTGCAGCCATTTCTGGGAGGCTCGGGATTACCATCAGCGGCAATCTTCACTTAACGGCCACCAAGCTCGCCTCGATGACAACGGCACGTTTACTGCTGTCATCAGTCACTCGGATCCGGGGGTCGCCAACTGGCTGGATGCAGGAGGCCATCAGCATGGCCTAGTCTCTATTCGATATTACAAAGCCGACAGCACCCCCGTGCCCAGCCTTCGTAAAGTTAAGTTGGCTAACCTGGGCAACGAGCTGCCTGTCGGTACACCCACAGTGAAGCCGGAGGAACGTCAGGTATTGTTGCGAGCTCGCGCCCAATCAATATCTCGCCGCAACTTCGACTAATCAGCGACTCAGACCTATAACAACAGTTAGAGGTGTTAGAGGTGGCGGTATATTCCCTGACCTGGGGCTATACCGCCATCGGGTCGCTGGTTTACATCGACGCAACCTCCATTTTCACGCCCCCCTGTTTAACCGCTTTGTCAGTAAATCCATGGTGATGAGCGCCGCTCTCAACAACGATTACAACGGGATCTGGCTGATGCTGCTGTTTGCCTCCGCCGGGGTTTTCCACCATGCGGGCATTAAGATTCCCTACTTTGCCT
>JALOAH010000183.1 GCA_023228865.1 Porticoccaceae bacterium
CGCCCCAAGTTTCCGCGCAGACGCGGGTCAGTGCCGCTGTCAGGGTGGTTTTGCCGTGGTCGACGTGACCAATGGTGCCCACATTGACGTGGGGCTTATTGCGTTCAAACTTTTCCTTCGCCATTGCGAGCGCCTCCTCAAACCGGAATCTATCGTTTACAAAAGTCTAGCTATATAACACTAAAAAAATGAACAACCACAAACGTGTTGACCATAAAATTACTGGAGCTCTTGAGCGGATTTGAACCGCTGACCTCACCCTTACCAAGGGTGTGCTCTACCAACTGAGCTACAAGAGCCAACCCAACAAAGCGAACATTCAATTTGGAGCGGGTAGCGGGAATCGAACCCGCATCATCAGCTTGGAAGGCTGAGGTTCTACCACTGAACTATACCCGCACAATCCGCACAAGCATCCGCGCACAACAACCGGCAACCCCGATGCACTTTCAAACACCTGCCTGCAGCGGATCCATTTTAAATTTTGGTGGAGAGTGGATTATTCGCCATCTTCGATGACTTATTCTCCGACCCGGCTCACTGGATTCGCCGCTCAAAACCGCTGTGCGGCTTTGTCGAACCCTATGACTCTCGCCACCCATCAGAGTCTTCTACCCTGATACCCAGGTCGCAGCTATTTTTCAGCTGCACCTTTCTGCTCAATTCTGGTGGAGGGGGGTGGATTCGAACCACCGAAGCTTGCGCGTCAGATTTACAGTCTGATCCCTTTGGCCACTCGGGAACCCCTCCGCAAAAGGCCGAACATTCTCTACACTTTGAGAACAGATGTCAAGCAAACACCATAATGCTGAAAATGGAGCTGGCGAGAGGAGTCGAACCCCCGACCGGCTGATTACAAGTCAGCTGCTCTACCAACTGAGCTACGCCAGCATTTAATAGCACTTTTTTGGAGCGGGGATTCTATTGGAAGCGCATAGCAGAAGCAACCGTTTTACAGCTTCTACGCGACATTTTTTGCTGGATGCCGTCAGATTCAAAGGGTTTTATGATTTGTTGCCATTGCTCTCCGCGGGGAACGGCCTCAGACAGTAACCAATATTCTCTTATCCAGCGCTGCATTTTGTGGATTTCAGCATCATAGCCCAGGCTAAACATTCTGCCCTGGAAATTTTTGGCATTCTCTTTTTCATTAAATACACTGAGAGCAATGGCCCCCTCAAGATCACCCTCAAAAACCAGAAAACTGTCTATCTGATTGGCCTTGAGCTCTTGCAAAAGCCTTGTCGTGGCTCGCGGCGAGGGCTGAGGCGGCAGATAGACCCAGTAATCGGCGCCACTTTCCACTTCTCGCCAGCCGCTGTCCACGGCAAGCCCTGTCTCTTTGAACCTCGACGCCACCTGATCCGCGACCTTTGCAGACACCAATGGGCCGACGAGAAAGCAGGACACATCCCTGCGTTCCGGCAGAGCATTGCTCGCAGCTTCTTCCACGCCTGACTGAGAAGCCTGCTCCCCGGCCTCGGCAAGCAGGAGAATATTCTTTGCCCCGGCGTCAACGCGCTCGCCCCTCTCTGGCGCCACTTTCGCATCCTTAAGATTAGCCGCCATCAGCGCCGGAAAACAGTTCGCCAAAACCAGCAATAAAAACACCCAGCGTATCATTTTCTCTCCTCAGGGTAGCGCTATCGCCAGACCATCAAGCACCAAATCCGGCGCTGACACCACAGTCACCGCATTCAGGTCTAGGTGCGCGGCGATGCGCTCACCATCCCCTCCCGCCAGCAGCAGCAGGCCAACTCCATGGCGGCGCACGGCAAGCTCGACGAGCCCGGTAAGCGCACCCAGACAGCCATGCTGAACCGCCGCAGAAGTGTTCGTACCCAACGCCAGTGTTGGCTGAAGGGTTTTATCCACTTTGACGCCCCAGGTATTGAAGCCCAGGGTATTTTTCATCATTTCATAGCCAGGAACAATGTAGCCACCACGATGAACACCGGAATTGTCGACAAGATCCAGTGTCAAGGCGCTGCCAGCATCCACCACCAGAAAGCCCGTTTGATATTTTACCCAACCGTCAAGCATGCCCAGCCAGCGGTCGACGCCCAGCCTTTCTGGTTCTGTATAGCCGCACACCAGCCCCTGGGCGCCATCGCACACTGCGGCCATTTCTGGCTCCATTCGCCAGCGCTGGCGACATTGCTCCGCCACTTTTGCCGCCAGGGCGCCAACGACAGATGCGATTCTCACTCTTTCGACAGCAGCAGGGAGGGCAGCCATTGCGGCTAGCCAATGACCGTGATCAACAGCACCACTACCAACAAGATTATCGCCGGCATCCCGCAGGCGCCATTTGATTCGCGTATTGCCGATATCCATATCAACAATCATGTCGACAATCTCAGCGAAATTTCACCACCGCTATATTCCCGCTCGCCCTCATGGCTGCGAATGCGAATGGCGCCGTTTGCCGCCACACCCATGGCGATGCCCTCGACAGACATGGCCGGAATGATCAGCGTCACCGGCTTGCCCAGGCAGGCATCATGGCGGTGCCACTCATCCAGATACTGGCCAAAACCACCGCGCCCGAAATCCTCCAGAAGAGGAACGATATGGTTCAGAATGCGTGCGACCAGGTCATTTCGCGAAAACGGGCAAATTTCTTTCGCATCCGCCCAGGGCTGATCAATATCTGCTTGATTTTCCCCCAGCATGCCCACATTGACGCCTATGCCTATGACGAGATGGCAAAGGCCACTGGGGTCGCCCGTCATTTCAAGAAGGATTCCCGCAAGTTTGCGATTATCGAAAAGTATGTCATTGGGCCATTTCAATTTGAGGTCATCATTGCCATCAAAGGCGCGCCTGACCGCAATACCCACAGCCAAACTCAGCCCTTCAAGAGCAGCCGCGCCCCCTTCAAAGGACCATCCCAGGGACATGTAGATGTTTTTACCATAGGGGCTCACCCAGGTTTTGCCTCTGCGGCCACGCCCCCCTGTCTGTCTCTCGGCAAGGCAGACGACGCCATGCCCCTGATCACCCAGCGCGGCAATATAGCTGTTGGTGGAATCGATTTCGGCAAGTAAAGCCAAGCGCGTTAGCCTATTTTTTGCCGTCCCGGCAATGGCCGAATTGATTGCACTGATATCGAGGAGTTCCAAACCGCCGGGGATCCTGTAGCCCAAACCTTTTACCGACTCAAGCACAAGACCATAACTTTCCAGCTTGCGCAAATGTTTCCAAACGGCAGTGCGGGAAACCCCGAGAAGATCCCCCAAGCTTTGCCCAGAATGAAAGTTGCCATCGGAGAGTACCTGGATTAATTCGTCATACATAGCATAAAACTCGATTGAACCTATACCAGGTTATTCCACAGCAGTTCAACTGCAATCACCATCAACACCAGCCCAAACACCTTGCGTAAATGATCCGGTTTGAGTCGATGGGCGGTGAGCGCCCCCAGTTTCGCAAAAAATGGGCTTGTCAGCACTATTCCCGCAGCCGCAGGACCATAAACAAAGCCCAGCGAGTACTCGGGCATCAGCGTATTTTGCCAGCCATTGAAAATATAAAGGAGGGTTCCCCATAGGGCGATGGGAAGCCCCAGCGCTGCAGAGGTACCCACAGCCTTTCCGGGCGGAACGCCACAGTAGCTCAAAAACGGAACGGTTAAGGATCCGCCGCCGATGCCAAAATACATTGATACGCAGCCTATCACGCTACCAGCACCCACCAGCCCTGGTTTTCCGGGAATACTTCGCGAGGCCTTTGCAGAAAAGCCAATAATGGTCTGAAGCGCCACATAGGTGAGAAAACAGCCAAAAGCGATTTGAAGAATGGCGCCAGAAATTTGCACCGCAGTGACAACACCAAAGACAGAACCGAGAATCACACCGCCCGCCAGAAAAGGGAAAATATTCCACAATACTGCGTTTTTGGCGGAATGCGCCAAGGCTGAACTCATTGACGTGACAATCATGGCGGCCAGGGATGTGGCTAGCGCCATGTGGGTAGCGATTTCAGCGCTAATGCCCTGCACAGCAAACACCCAAAGCAGCAGGGGTACAGTGACCGCACCGCCGCCAACACCCAGCAAGCCCGCAAATACCCCAGCAAGGGCGCCTATACCCATATAAATCAATAAATATTCCAAACAGCACAGTCTCGGTGATTTCTGTTTTATGACAACAGAAGGCTGACAATCAGGTTTTGGCTATTATCCCCGATATCCACCACCACAAGAAACGCTCTCTTTCGGTTTTTAATTTTCTTTGCAGCAACTGTATCCTGATCCCAGGGCACAGGAG
>JALOAH010000184.1 GCA_023228865.1 Porticoccaceae bacterium
TTGAGTTTCTCCTTTCGCCCTAACGCTGCAAATCACCGGCGGGAAAAAGCAGAGCGAGGAACGAGCGGCGCTTTTTCCCGTCCGAGTGCATTTGCCTTGTTAGGCCAATAATTTTGCCCCGTATCTCAATAAGAAAGCTGCAACATCAGGGCCTACCAGAATAGAAACAGGCTTACCACTTTCTTCTTTTAGTTTGTCCAGTTCCTTTTCAACAGGCGTTGTGATTGCATTGGCGGTAGAGATTATCAGCCCCATGCTTGCTTCTGGGTAATGCTCGAATGCCCGCTTAATATCTTCAACGGCTCTTGTGTCCCAATGATCCCCCTCGTAGGATTTTACCTGAACAACCAAAACAGTTTGTTTTTCCAATCCGGGAATAGGCAAGCCGCCATCAAATGTTACCAATATGTCGGCCCCGTGGTCTCCAGCACCACCTTGCCATTTTACATCAATAACGCCTGGTATTTTCTTGAAAACTTCTGCAAGAAGGCATTCAAGATCGTAGTTTGGGTGTGTGTGATGAATGCGTTGGGTGATATTGAGAAGGAACGGCTGAATTTCATTTGACAAAAATCGGAGATTGGCTTCTGGCGTCCGCACAGAGGGTGGGACACCTTTTTTGAGGACTTCCAGTAATTCAGCAAACTCATCTTTAAGATATATCCTCCACCAACGGCCCTGTAGCTTGAGACGTGAACGCAAGGCTGGGTGTACAGAGGCATCGTTTCTATCAAATACGTATACCGAACTTGGATCTACAGGAAATCTATGCTTAAAGTCGCCGTCTGAAAATTTCCATTGGTATTGTCCGGTTACTTTGGCAACAGTGCATTTCCCCCATTCAGGAACGTTAATATAAACGACATAATCACCTGCTTTAAAATCAAGGAGAAATACTTGATAGCAGTCCTTTTCTTCTTCGGTTAAGCTATCCCATCCTTTTTCATCGACCCGTTTCTTAAGTTCTCTGAGATCAGCTGATTCGATATAACTCCATCCGAAACGACCCTCACCACTTTGAAGTGACGGGAGAATATCGAACCATTCTGAACTACCTTTCAAAGCATAAATTGTGAAGTCCATTCGGCCTCCGCCTGTAAAATTGCAACGGGAGACGGTTAAACCCGCTCCCGTTGCGGCATAGCATTTCGACTGGTTACTTTAGTGCACCCCAAGCCTGCCATTTGTTGCATGTGGCGCTGGCCTGTTTATCTTGTCCTTTCCACGGGCCTCCTTGAAGCAGGCATTTCCCTTTTGCGCTGGAAGAATCAACCGTCACTCGTTGACCAAATGTGTCAACTTGACGACTTCCGCCCCAGTAGTTGCAGACCGCACAATTCTTAAAATTCTTCGGATAACCTTGAGCCATTTTCGCATCTCCTTTTCTTGCCGCGCTTTTTTGCGTTAAACCATCATGAGGCGGCTTTTCATGGTGGCCTAACATTTTATTAGTAAGCATGCTCGTTTTGTCACCCGCTGATGCTTACCGTTAATTAGTCGGCCCTGAAATATTCATTTCGACATTGAACGGCCGTTTCACGCCGCCAGAAGCGGCGCTTGTGTGCCGTTGACACGGCGGTTTAGCCGCCCATTGAGTCGCCACGTAGCCAAGACTGACAGGAACCGTCCTGTGCCCAAGCCTTTCTGCAGGCGAAAAAAAAGGCGCCACAAGAAGGGCACTCCCTTCTTGGCAATCATGCGCAGCAGCCATTTGATGTTGTAGCCCGCCGCGCACAGCACCGCGTGCAGCCGGTCGCCCTGTTCGCCTTTCAGATGACAACGGTCCATCCGATGATCGGTTTTCAAGTGACCGATAATGGGCTCAATGGCTTGGCGTCGCTTGAGTTGTCTTCTTTCTTGCGCCGTCAGCCGCTTGGGCTTGCCCCGGTGAATGAGGCGCACGCCAGGATTCTCGGCATCCACGCCCCGGTAACCCAGATCCACAAACACCTTACCCGGCTGTACCGCACAGTCCTGCATCAGAATGGTGGCCTGCTCCAGTTGCGAGCCCAGCGTGTGGCCGTCATACGGATTGCAGTGAAACGCCCGGGCCCCCACGATCAGGTTGCCGGTGAAGGAGCTGGCAATGCCCACCTTCACCCCAAACTCGTAAGGGCGGCGCGCCTTGCCCTTGCTGATGCAGTCCACCTCCGGGGCATGCCAGGCATACAGCTTGGGCTGCCCGTTGACCGCCTTGCGCTGGGCGCTCTGAGCGACGATGCGCTGGGCCTTGTCCAGGACTTCGCTCAGGGCATCACGCACTGCTTGGCCGAGCGCGCTGGCTTTGCGGTCGATCTCGCGGGCGAGCCGCCCCACAATGGTGCACTGGCGTTTGATAGCCCGGCGCATCCGCTTGAACTGACGCGCATGGGCATAACGCCCGGCCTGATGGCTCAGTTGCCCGCCTTCCTTGGCAAAGGTCTGCTTCAGCGGGATGCCCGCCGCCTTGGCGGCTTCCACCAACTTGAGGCGTGCCGTCTCCAGCAAGCGGCTGTCGGTTGGGTGGGCAATGGCTTTTTCCTGCACTGTGCTGTCCACAATCACGCGGCTCAGTTCCTGGGGTTTGATGAGCTTCAGCTCCACCGCAGTATTAATGGTCTGCGCCAGCAGTTCTTCGACGCCTTCCTCGCCCAGCAACTTGCGGAACTTCACCAGGGTGGTGGCGTCGCAGGGTTGGCGGTGTTCAAAGTACGCCTGGCCCGCGAAGAATTGCCATGTCGGTGTCTCGCCCCAGCGCGCCACCACGCCTTCGTCCGATTCATTGAAAGCGTGTTTCAGGTACAGCAGAGAAATCATGATGCGCAGCGGCACACGCGGGCGACCGGCTTTGCTGGCACGCGCTGGACGCGGAGGCTTCTCTCCGAACAGATCCAGATCAGGCATGGCCTCGCCCTCATGGGCCTTGCGCACGAACCGGTGCGCCACGCCCGCTTCGATCTCCTGCCACGGCATGCGCGAGGCCAGCACCGCCAGCGGATGGCGCAGGTCGATCATCTGGTCAATGCGGGCGCGAAAGAAATCGTCGGTGGCGGGGCAGGTGAACATCAAGGCACAACTCCCAGAAAACAGCTTCTATTGGACAACAAACTGGGAGTTATGGGTATGGGATATTGCCCGAATACGCACGGTTTATGCGGGGTGTGGGGTTATTCAGGGCGGACTAAGTAACCATAAACCAATTTAGAGAGGATGGTCGGCTTGGCATGTGCGATTCCTCTCTTGCTAAAAAAGGCCAGCAATGGCCTTTATCTAGCGAACAGGAATGCTGCGCGCCGCTGGCTTCAATCACAAGGAGACCCGGAATACCCAAGGCAAAACGCCACCTGGAGAGGGTAGGCGTGGAACCATGAGGCAAGTGCCATTGGTTGTTCAGCCACAGCAGTGCGGTTTTCTCCTGGGCACCGGCGATGGAAATACGGAAAGCATCGTCTTTATTGACGCGGGACGCACACTCCATATGCCGACGAATTCGCCATTCATCCAGAGGTACAGCGCTTGAGCGAACGTGCGGGCTTGTCTGTCATATCATAGAAGAATGGCCGACTCACACAGCGCTTGCAATAGCATGGCAACACTTTCACCGAAAATTGTCGCTGGCCCTCAGTGGCTTGAGCAGATACGGGCGTGGGCGCGCGACCTGGGGTTTTCTCAGGTAGGAGTTTCAGGAATTGACCTGGCTTCAGCTGAACCGTATTTGCTGGAATGGCTGGCCAAGGGCCATCACGGCAACATGCATTACATGGAGCGCCATGGCCTGAAGCGTGCGCGTCCTGCCGAATTGGTCCCGGGCACGCTCAGTGTGATAACGGTGCGCATGCCCTATCTGCCGCGCAACTCCACCGTGCCCGACTGGCAGCACCGAGAGCTTTCCAGACTGCAGAATGCCGATGAGGGCGTGGTGTCGCTTTATGCGCGGGGGCGTGACTATCACAAAGTGGTGCGTGGGCGTCTACGAAAACTATGTGACCGCATCGCGACACTGGTCGGCCCATTCGGCCATCGTGTTTTTTCCGATTCGGCACCGGTACTGGAAAAAGAGCTGGCTGTTCGCAGCGGCCAGGGGTGGCGGGGGAAGCATTCCCTGGTGCTGTCGCGCGACGCCGGGTCGATGTTTTTTCTGGGTGAAATCTTTGTGGATTTTGCGCTTGAACCGACGGAGCCGGTCAGCGCGCATTGCGGCACCTGCAGCGCCTGTATCGACGTCTGTCCGACGGGCGCCATTGTGGC